>JAUQXU010000021.1 GCA_030837935.1 Candidatus Brocadia sp. | reverse complement strand
CTTCCCAACACATCAAATATTTTTAATGTTACAAATGAACTTTTCGAAACATCAAATTTGATGAATGTCGAAGGGTTAAATGGATTAGGATAATTTTGCCCAAGCGAAAATGCAGAAGGAATCTCTGTGCTGATAGTTTGTATGCCAATACCTAAATCAGAAAGAGGACGGCGCCAAACTGACTGGGCATCAGTTCCTGCGAAGAGTAAATTGTCTGCAATATATAATGCATATACTGATGGAATCATGCTGAATCCCTCATTTTTTTGTATCCAGTTCGTACCATTATTCGTTGATAGCCAGATACCAAAATTTTGTGTTCCTGCAAAAATATTATCTCCGGATACTACAAGGGAATTAACATTTTGATTATTCAAAGAAGTTTGAGTCCAAGTTGCTCCGTTATTTGTGGAACGATAAACGCCATTATTATTGGTTCCTGCAAAAATATTATTTCCGTTTACAGCAAGGGAAAAAACAGTATAATTAGTCAAGGTAGTTTGAGTCCAGTTTGTACCGTTATTAGTGGATAGATATACACCATTGTTTTGAGTACCTGCAAAAATATTATTTCCGCCCACGGCAAGCGAATAAACATTTTGATTAATCAAAGTAGTTAGAGTCCACGTTGTTCCAGTATTTGTTGATAGCCAGATACCATCGGATCCTGCAAAAATATTATTTCCGTTTACAGCAAGTGCATTAACAAAATAATCCCATGGAAAATTTCCCGTCCAGTTTGTGCCATTATCAGTAGAACGACGAAAAGCAGTAGTAACAGTATTGCCATTATATGGATTTAGTCCTGCAAAAATATTACTCCCAAGAACTGCTAAAGAAAGAACCTTTCTATTATTCAATCCAGCTTGAGACCATGTAGTGCCGTTATTTGTAGAGATATAGACGCCAATATCATTTGCCCCTGCGAAAATATTTGTGCCGTTTGATGTAAAAGCATTTACAGTTCTATTTATTCCCATTCCATTTGCTACTTGCACCCATTGCGCATTTGCACTTAAGCCCAACATTAAAGTTAATGCAATCAATAAAAGAGTAGGTTTTTTCATGACTTTAATATTTTAAGTTTCAACCCCGCCCCACAAAACACTATGAAGCGGGACCATTAAATTTTGTTATTTTATAAGCACCATCCGTTTCGTTTCGGTAAAACCTTCCGTTCTCAACGTATAAAAATAAACTCCGCTCGGATATTGCGAAGCATTCCAGTCAGCCTCATACGTTCCGGGCTTTAGGTCCTCATTTACAAGTACTGCAACTTCCCTGCCCAATGCATCAAATACCACCAATGATACAAATGAACCTTTTGAAACATCAAATTTGATGTAGGTAGAAGGATTAAACGGATTTGGATAGTTTTGGGAAAGTGAAAACGCTAATGGCATTTCCGTTGAAATTTGTTTTACACCAATCCCTCCACTGATGGTATGGCAAATAAATCCATTGCCATTATCATTTGCGATGAGTCCGCCATTCAAAGCGTCATAAAAATGCAGCCCTTTCAGAAGATTGCTGACAGGAGGTGATTGCCAGCTCCAGGATGTCCCGCCGTTGTTTGTATATAGAACATAAACAGTATTAGTCATATCCTGCTCGGTACATATCCACCCTGTGTTTGCATTCAGAAATTGTACACCTCTGCATTTATAAGTAGTATCAAGGCCTGTATTTGTAACATAATTCCAGCTTGTACCTCCATTCGTTGTTTTGAGTACTCTCCCATAATTGCCTACCTGCCAGCCGTTATTAGCGTCTGAAAAATGAATTGCTGTAAATCTGACCTGTATGTTAGTGCCCCAGGGGGCTGTCCATGTCAGACCGGCGTCAGTAGTCTTTCTTATTGTATCTGATGTAAACCCGGGGGATGTAAAACTTTGTGGGACCAACCAACCTGTATTAGCATTTAAGAAATATGGATAACCCATCACAGGCGTATTCACTATGCTCCAGTTAGTTCCTCCGTTGGTCGTACGGAAAATTCCTGTCGTATTTGAACTCGGATTGACCAGCATTATCCAGCCATTGTTTGCATCCACAAATCGTATTGTAAAACCCCCTTCATAAGCCGGGGCACTCAATTTATTCCAGTTTATTCCGCCATTAGTGGTTTTATAAATAGCAGGGCCATTAAACTGAGAAAGTGAGACCTTAGAATAAATGACCCACCCTGTCAAAGGATTAACAAAACTCAGATTTCCGGCAGCATCCGATGAGGCATACAATGTGTCTGTAGTTTCAGGGGTTACGGTTAACCAGTTATTGCCGCTGTTTATCGTATGAAGCAATTTACCATTTACAGCGGATATCCATCCCTCTGAAGCACTTACAAAATGAATTTGCACTAACTGCACATTATTCAACGGATTTGTCTGTTGATACCAGCCTGATTGAGAATAGATTAAACTGGATATAACAAACACTAAACAAACTAACACATATATAATCTTTTTCATACTATTAGTATTTAAATTTTAATCCCGCCCCACACAACACCATGAAGCGGGATTGATAAATACATTATTTTATAAGCACCATCCGTTTCGTTTCTGTGTAACCATCAGTTCTCAGTGTATAAAAATAAACACCGCTTGGGAAACTGCTTGCATTCCAATCTGCCTCATAAGTGCCGGGTTTTAGATCCTCATTCACAAGTACTGCCACTTCCCTGCCCAATGCATCATATATTGCAAGTAACACACCCTGTTCTTCGGACACCCCTCTCGAGAGGGGAATATCAAATCTCATCTTCGTTACCGGGTTAAACGGATTCGGATAGTTTTGTGATAGTGAAAATGCAGATGGTATTTCTGTACCGGTAGTCTGAATCCCTATCACTTCAGAAAGCGGGCGGCGCCAGACTGACTGGCCATATGATCCAGCAAACAAATAATTATTGGAAATGAAAATTGGTGTAACTATTACAAGCATGTAAAAGCCCTCATTCTTCTGCACCCATGTTACTCCGTTATCAGTTGATATTAAAACCCCCTGATCAGCAGCGCCTGCCAGAATATTGCTGCCACTGACAATTAGTGAAAATACAAAGCCGTGATTTATTGATGTCTGTGACCAGTTTGCTCCGTAATTGGTGGTGACTTGTAGCCCTGAACTATCTGTTCCTGCAAACACTTTATTGCCCAGTACTGCAAGAGTGCGTATATGACTGCCGAACAAACCTGATTGTGTCCAGTTTAAACCGTTATTAGTTGAAACATAAACACCCTCATCATTAGTACCTGCAAACAGGTAGTTATTGAGTTTTGCAAAGCTATAGGCTACTTGATTGGGTCCACCCAAACCGAGATATTCCCAGCTTATGCCATTGTTAGTTGAGCTGTATATACCATACGTCCCGGAGTGCCACCACGTTCCCGCATAGATTGTCGTTCCAATCACAGTAAGAGTTATCACATCATGATTGTCCAGGCTGGTTTTAACCCATGTGCTTCCATTGTCAGAAGACATCCAAACGGCTCCGGACGTGCCGCCGGAAGTACCCGCATATATGTTAGACCCCAGCACTG
This sequence comes from Candidatus Brocadia sp., assembly GCA_030837935.1. GTDB lineage: Bacteria > Planctomycetota > Brocadiia > Brocadiales > Brocadiaceae > Brocadia. The sequence continues at coordinate 1,034 of JAUQXU010000021.1, read as the reverse complement.
CAATACAGTGAACATCATCATTTCCCGGCAATGACCATCCAACATCAATCCAGTCCACTCCATTGTTTGAAGACCTAAAAATTAACCCCGTGCTCTTGTTACCTAAGGTTGATGCAAAAACATTATTCCCAAGTGATGCGAGATAACCAATCGTTTTATCTGTTCCCATTCCATTCGACATCTGCACCCACTGTGCATTTGCATTTATGACCAACATTAAGATTAATGCAGTAAACAAAACTGTAATTGTTTTCATGACTCTAATTATTAAATTTCCATCCCGCCCCACACAACCCTATGGAGCGGGACTGATAAATTTTCTATTTTACAAGCACCATCCGTTTCGTTTCAGTGAATTTTTCGGTCCTCAGTGTATAAAAATACACTCCGCTTGGATAGTTCGTAGCATTCCAGTCAGCTTCATACGTTCCCGGCTTTAGATACTCATTCACAAGTACTGCCACTTCTCTTCCCAAAGCATCAAATACTACCAATGAAACAAATGAACTCTTTGAAACATCAAATTTGATGAAGGTAGAAGGATTAAACGGATTTGGATAATTTTGTGATAGAGAAAACGCGGATGGTATTTCCGTACTAATTACATTTACGCCAATTCCGCCGTCACTGGTCTTCAGCATTACGCCGTTATCGCCAACTGCATATGCTACATCTGTATTTTGGTCAAGTGCATCAACTGCATTCAGGTCTGTAGTTACACCTGAGTATTGTACATTCCACATATCACCAAAGTAATTTCCTTTAACAATTAAACCGTCATTCCCAACTGCATAATTGTACGCTCCTCTGAATATTCCCTTTAGTGCTCCGGAATTAGCGTTAAAGACCGGATCCCAGGTTACGCCATAGTTCGCCGTTTTATATATTACACAGTTTGAATTCCCTCCGCCGGTTGCAAAACCCAATCCATTATCACGGCTCACACAAACACTCCACAGCTCCCAAGATGTACTAACCTGTACCCAGTTGGCTCCCTTGTTTGTGGTTTTTAAAACGCCGTCAAAATTAGGGTG
>JAUQXU010000202.1 GCA_030837935.1 Candidatus Brocadia sp. | reverse complement strand
TTATCCAATACTTTAACAAATACCGGATCCTCAGAACCTGAATGAACACTCAGCTTGTGAGGACTTACTATAATTCGTTTCTCTTCCTCATAGGGAGGCGTTTGTGCACAAGAATTAAGCAAGATGATGCCAAGACACGTTAAAGAAAAAAACAGGGACTTTTGATTAAATAATTTCATGGTATTTTTTTCCTCTCTTCAGATACTTGTTCGCGTAATAGGGCATTTCCCGCTGCATATCAACGCATATCTGATCAATTTTTAATTATTTTGTTATTTTGCTGAATTTTACCGCTAATTTCAGGGCATTCAAGGAAATTTATTCTTGTCCGATAAAGTATATACCACAAAAAGAGACAAGAACACAACTAAAAATCAAGCCAGAGATGCCTGGGAAGGGATTACCGGTGTCCGATGAATGCAGGACATTTACGCACCAATGGATTTTTTAGCCAATGCGGTTTTGCTGGTACTATGCAAGGAAAACCTTTAGGTTTGCTTTCCTGCATAAACGCAGGGCTAAAGCCTCGTCCTGCATTTCTCTTCCTGCTTGTTAGAGTTGGGTATGATTAAAAAGAAGGTGCCTGCCAGTGAATGGGCGAGACTGTGCCCACATTTAGGCATTGCTCTAAGTCTTTTATTCTTGGAGTTTAACATAAAATTAATTCATCCCTGGAACCATCCAAGACCTACTCAGGTCAAATTCAAAATACCATGTGTTTTATAAGCCATACAAATAGTTTGTTCTAAATATATTTAAGATGTTTATTTACAAATAGTTATGTGGTTGTGTGCGAAAATGAACGGCCTTGGCACTCTCATTGCTATACTATAACAGCAGAAGTTTATGAACGCCTGGGATTATTATATTGCCAAATGAGAAGAAATTAAATTCTCGAATGAAAGGGGGTGGTTTGGAAAAAAGTGTTTTACGGACGTGAAATAGATGCAAGAGGATAAATGATGATGTATTTTACATTTTTGCAAGTCTTTATGAAAATTTGAAATTTTTTATGTAGTCAGGGAGGTTTTACCATGTTTACGAAGACATTAAAATTAGGTTTGGTTGCAGCCCTTGGTATAGTCGGGGTGATGACAACGGGAGAGTTGAAGGCGGGTACACCGCAGGTAGTGGCAACGATCCAGACGGGTCCGGAGTGGGAGATGCTTCCACGGGGTGAGCCGTTAACGGTGCCAGAGGTACATTACCGTGTAAAGCACTCACCATACAAGAGCGAGTTGGTGAGGTATGGCCAGTTTATATTCAATGATGCATCATGGGGTTTACAGGGAGAGTATGCATGCGCCAGCTGTCATTACGAGAGGGGTCAGACGACGGGTTTGATCTGGGATCTGGGAGATGAAGGCTGGGGAAGCTGGAAGAACACGAAGTACATCCGTGGAGGAAGGTATTTACCACCGTTCAGGCATGAGGGGTTTACGGGGCATCCTGATGAGATCGTGGGAGCAACGAGTTCGCTGGACAGGGTGTGCGGAAGAGACCCGGGGTTTGTGTTCAGGAGTGAGAACTTTTCACCGGAGAGGTTAGAGTCGATCATTTGTTACATTCGTTC
>JAUQXU010000201.1 GCA_030837935.1 Candidatus Brocadia sp. | reverse complement strand
TTCGCTCCTTTATTTCTTCCGGCTTCAAATGGCCAACAATAGTGATATGCCTCATGGCTATGCCCTCCTTTAAAAGTTTTAACCTCCGAAGGAAGTATAGCATGTTTATTTAATGTTTGAAAGCGAATTAGTATGAGTTTGACAAGAAAGCCGGGAACAACCTCTATGTAGTCTGGAACAGGCTGGCCTCAGGGAGTTACCATCCGCAAGCGGTAAGAGAGGTAGAAATACCGAAGAAAGACGGCAAAATGCGAAAATTAGGTATTCCAACACTACGGGACAGGATAGCGCAGCAAGTAGTGAAGGACTACATGGAAAAGAGAATAGATAGGCTTTTCCATGAGAATTCTTATGGGTACAGACCACTAAAGAGTGCACATCAGGCCATAGAACAAGTTAGAAGGAACTGCTACAGGCAGGACTGGGTGATAGACATGGACATAAGCAAGTTCTTTGATGAAATAGACCATGGACTGATGATAAAGGCAGTGGAGCATGTCATGGAAGATAAGTGAGTGAAGATGTACGTAGCGAGATGGCTGCGAATGCCAGTGCAAAAGCAAAACGGCATATTGCAACCAAAAGCAGGGAAAGGGACGCCGCAAGGAGGAGTCATAAGCCCCTTACTTGCAAACCTCTATCTGCACTTCACGCTTGATGTGTGGCTATCCAAGCACTATCCGCAAGTGAACTTTGTGAGATACGCAGATGATGTGGTGGTACACTGTACAAGCAAAGCAGAGGCGGAAAAAGTGTTGGAAGCGATAAAGGGGAGACTGGCAGAAGTAAAGCTGCAAATCAAAGAGGAGAAGACACGCATAGCTTATTGCAGGGATTACAGACGTAAAGCAGAGCATGGCGTGGTGAAATTTGAATTTCTTGGATTCAGCTATCAGCCGAGAGCAAGAAAGAGCAAAAGAGATGGCAAGAGTTTTACAGCATTTGCAGCCGAGATAAGCCAGTCCAACCAGAAGAGAATCCGGGAAGTGATAAGAGAAGTGAAACTCTGGCGTAACACAGAGGCCGAAATGTCAAGTATAGCCAAACCACTCAACGCCAAAGTTCGAGGATGGATAGCGTATTATGGCAAGTACAGCATAAGAAGCCTAAGAAACACATTGATGATGATAGACAAGAAACTAATCAGGTGGCTGAGGAGAAAGCACAAGATTAGCTACCGGAAATCAGTGGCAAAACTCAATATGATAAAACAAGCCAACCCGGCATTGTTTTATCACTGGAAAATGGGATACTATTAAAGCGTATCAAGAATAACACGAGCCGTATGACGGGAGACTGTCACGTACGGTTCTGTGAGGGGCTTGGGGGTGAAACTCCCCCGTGCCTACTCGGCGGTTAAACATTTTTTATCTCTTAAAAATATGCCCGCTATGTTCCTGCCTGGGCGTAATTTTGTATTTGACTGTTTTGTAATGATATGGAGAAAATTATTGTAACCGATTGACAATAAAAGAGTTGTTATTTGATGGTTATTTGATTGGGTAAGTTATGCACAAAGCATTAGATGCTTGAAAAGGTGGGGTGATATGGGAGACCAAACAACGGAAAAAGCCTTTGAATCTTATTTGGAAGAAACCCTGATTAATAAATCCGGGTGGAAACAAGGTTCGAATAAGGATTGGGATAAGCAACTGGCTTTGTTCCGTTCCGAAGTTGTCGCTTTTATTAAAGAAACGCAACTGACGTTGTGGCAGGAGATGGAAGCGTTACATGGTGAAGAGCTTCCCAATAAATTGATAGTAACGCTTGTAAAGGAACTTGATGCCAAGGGAACGCTCCACGTATTGCGTTATGGTTTTAAGTTTTTCGGAAAAGACCTTTCTCTTGGCTTACTTCAAGTCCTCACATGGCCTTAATCCGGATATTATTGGGCTTTATAATAAAAATCGTTTACGCGTCACCCGGCAGATTCCCTGCCATCCGGAGACAAATGAAACAATTGACCTGGTTTTTAGTATCAACGGCCTGCCTGTCGCAACATGTGAGCTAAAAAACCCCACCACAGGCCAAACGTGGCATGACGCTGTTAAGCAATACCGCTACACGCGCAGTCCTAACGCCCCGCTTTTTTCTTTCAAGAAACGAGCGCTTGTTCATTTTGCCGCTGATGTGGATAAAGTCTATATGGCTACAGAGTTGAAAGGCGAAAAGACCTTCTTCCTGCCATTCAATCGCGGCAGTCATCCGGGAGAGGTCAAGTGCGCTGCGGGTAATCCTGAGCACAAATCAGGGTATCGGACAGGCTATTTCTGGGAAGATGTTTTGCAGAAAGATTCATTTTTAGATATTGTCAGCTCTTTCATGTTTATTGAACGGAAAGAAGAAAAGGTGACGGACAGCCAGGGCAGATCACGTTTTGAGGTTAAGGAAATCATGATTTTCCCGCGCTACCATCAGCTTGACGCCGTGCGCACAGTGATTACTACAACTAAAGGAGAAGGGGCAGGGCAGAATTATTTGGTTCAGCATTCCGCAGGAAGCGGAAAAACCAATAGTATTTCATGGTTAAGCCATACAATGGAAGAGATTGCGATTTTGGAGGAGAAAAGTGCCTACAGTCCACAAGTGTTTCAAAATCAATTTGAGAAAGCATCTAGCCCGATTTTCGCAATTCGCGCCGAAAAACGGTTGTTTTCAGGCACTCATCACCAGTCAATCCTTGATTTTCAAGGGGTGAATTTTCAAAACGGGCTGTAGTGCCGACCTACCCTCTTGAACAACTGGCGCCGTTTCCGGATGACCGGGAAGAATTGCCCATTGCGAAGGTCGGATTAACTTTCCAGCGATAGAATTGGTCAATACAGCATACGAATGAATGACCATACGACACTGCATCTGTCAAAGTTCTTTGATACAACGCCGGATTTCTGGTTTGGTATTCAGATGGAATATGCTTTAAAAGAAGAAAAATCTACAAACGCTAAGGAAATTACTACCAGAGTTATGAATCAGGTAATCATTGCCCCTCGTCTCTTTCTCCGTCAGACCGGAGATAGGCTTTAGTTTTTAAGCCGGCGAATTATCATCTTAACCGGAAATGCTTCTTTTGGGGTGTTTCTTCGTCTCTGATATAGTCCTTCACCAGTTTCATACATGCCTCTTTGGTACAAACGGTATCCATGTTTATATAATTTACGTGATCTTTATTTGTCTCTAACCAACTCAACACGATGTCTATTTCCCCTGTTTCAACATCCGTAAGTGTATTGTCATTGAGGCTATTTTCAACAGAAGACGCAATAACCTTAAATCTACCTAAATCCCCGGCAAGCCCCTTGAGTCTTTCTTTAGAAGCGGGGAATTCTGCAGAATTTATAAAGGATTTAGGGATGGTTTTATTGTCCTGTGTGTGTAAGGGCAACCCGCCGCTTGCCTCTATACTTTCATAATATACCTTATCTAGCATTCTTTCGACCTCAGAAAAGTTTACAGCGTCTTTTAAAATTTCGTATTGTTCTAATGGCAATCCCTCCCTCACGAAGAATAACTCCAGGCTTTCCTCTGCCGAAGAAGGGAGCAATACTATGAAATTTTTCAATCTTCCATATCGTGCTGCTCTTTCATGGACCTCGAGTTGTTGGTTCAATCGGGGCTGGTATTGTTTTATCAATCTGTACTCCATAAGCATTGCCGAGAGTTCTGATCCGGCTATCTCATATTCAATGCTGTAAACGTTCCTCAATAAATCGGTTATCTTTTTCAGCCGGTCTGCCGTATTCCAAAAATAAGAGCTCACTCGTGCCCTCAGATTCTTTGCCTTGCCTATGTAAATTACCTCACCATGCTTATCCCTCATCTTATAGATACCGGGTTTCTGAGGAATTGCCCACAGAAAGCACTTATCAAAGGCATATTTACTAAAATCGACATAGTCAATATTGGGATATTGAAATTCCATGACCTCTTCCACGGTGCTGAATCCTTGCTCTTCCAGGAGTTCCCTGTGCCTGGAAAAGATATCGGCAACTACACCAATCTCCTTTTCTGTACGCCGGGTATCCATTGTAGTGAGTTTCAAAAATGAGGCTATATCGTTCAGCGATTTTGGATGAAGGTTTGGAATAAGTTTCTTTGTGAGATCGTGTAAGCACAGTACTGAATTTTCAATCGTTTTATTTACGGTATTAAAAATCTTATTAAGCTGATCTATCGTGGACTGTATGCCGTAACCGACCAAAACTGCCTCTCCGAAGAAATTACATAGAGAATCCGCTGCCTTCTCGCCAGGGACTCCGCTTTTGATTTCCTGTACAAAATCCGGAGGTAAGTGAAGGGTTGGTACGACTGGAGAGGCGGGATTTATGCAGATATGAAGACGGTCTACGATCTTGTCATTTCTGAGTTTTTGCGCACTCACTTCGACAATTGTTCTGGATCCCTCAACGGTGTCTAATGTCAAAAGGCTGAGAAGAACAAATTCTGCCTCTGAAAGAGGCGTGCCCCCTCTTTCAATAATTTTCCAGAAATGATGTTCATCTACTACAAACCTACGGTCTCCGGCAACGGCTGTCCGTATGAGTGTTTCGCTAATTCCGGGTGAGGCGCCTTTGATTTTCAATACGCGTTCAACCAGTTCATGGCTGGTAGCGCCGCTGTTATGAGACTTCAGATAGGTATATATCTTATCCCGCATAGTGCTGTGGTAATTCTCCAAATCTTGAAACAAAAAAAGAGGGCTGTAACCCTCTTCTCTTTAATCCTCTCTCGTATTTTTCTTCTCAAGGAAGTTTATTTCCTGCAGTCACCGGTTAATTTCTTGTACACTAAAAACTCCCTTTGCGCCTCTTCTTTCATACCCTTTCGCTCATAAATAATACTTAAACCATAATGTGCCTGTGCAAAATTAGGATCGATTCTGATGGTCTCTTCAAGGGCGGCTGCAGCCGCATCCAAGATACTGCTTTGTGAATATGCACTCCCAAGGTCAAAGTATACCGATGGATTGTAGGGATTTACTTCAATGGACTTTTGTAATGATGCAATTGCTTCGTCAAGCGCCCTTTTATCTGAATAAGGATTCTGTATATTGTAATGGGCTGCTGCTGCCTTACGAACGGTGTCAATGGCATTCGCAAGTACGCGCTTGTCGGCGTAAGCCTTACCAAGCCGATAATGAGCTTCTGCATCGTCCGGATCAAGCTTCACGACGGCGCTGAATTCTCCGATGGCGTTGTCAAACAACCTCTCATCTGCATAAACGATCCCGAGATTATAATGCACTTTTGGATTTTTGGGCTCAATTTCTATCGATCTCCTGTAAGCTTCTGCGGCCTTAACGTGGTTGCCCTGAGCATAGTAAGCCAAACCGAGATGATAGTATGCCGGGGCGTGATTCGGATTGATATCAGTAACTTTTTTAAATACAGACACTGCCTCATCTGTCTGTTTCTTATCCAAATATATCTGTCCTAAGCCAAAATGCGCATCTGTAAAATTTGGATTGATCTCAATGGCCTTCTTAAATGCCTGGATGGCCTCATCTGTCTCATTTTCGGCGGCATAAACCACCCCTAAATTGTACTGAGACACTGCATCTTTGGGGTTAAGCTCCATCACCCTCTTATACGCCTGAATGGCGTCACTAAACATCTTTCTGTTTTTATAGACATCGCCCAGCTTACCGTGCGCCAATTCATTGTTGGGATCTAATTGAACCACAGATTTAAGCGCGGTTATGGCATCTTCCCAAAGACCCTTTTCTAGGTAAAGCAAACCCAGTTGACAAAGAGCATCCTTATAATTTGGGTCAATCTCCGTAGCCTTTTTTAGTTCTTTAATAGCCTCATCAACCATTGTTCGATTATTGTAAGCCATTCCCAGGTTGTAGTGGGCTTCAGCCAAAGCTGGATTAATGCTAATAGCCTTTTGAAATGCGGTTATAACCTCATCGGGCATATCGACCTTAGAACATCCGTATATACCCCCAGAAACTAATACGGCCATTAATGTTAATGTCCTGAATGGCGATACTAGGTTCTTTATCATTATCAAGTCTCCCATGAAAACGGTTATCGATATATGAATGTGTCTGTAACGGACTATTCCACACTTTCAGGGGGGAATATATCAGATAGGCTATATATTGTCAAATGTTTATTTGGTCGATATTTAGATAATCAAAAACCCATTACTCCCAGCCAAGCTTACTGACATCCTTGATCGACCTCGTAAGTTCATCGCAAACCTTTGAGACCAGAGACTCGTCCTTATACCTTACATTGATATTATACTGGACTTCATTCTTCACGAGATCC
>JAUQXU010000020.1 GCA_030837935.1 Candidatus Brocadia sp. | reverse complement strand
ATATATCCCTCCTTTCAAAATTTAGCAATACAATCTCTTAAGTTCCGGCACCACCTCAGTTCCAGAGACAAAGCGGGATAGATAATTATACCCCCGCATGCTTTACTGCCTTCAGTTGTTCTGCAAGTATCCTGAGATGTTTTTTCTCTTCGTTTGTCAATTGTTCGAATGCCTTCCTGCCCGCTTCGTATTTCGTATTTTTTGCGGCCTCGGTATAATACAGAATAGAGTCCTTCTCTGCCTGAATGCCGATTTTCAATGCGTCTATGTCGGTCTTTATTTCAGATGCAAGCCTCCTGGCCTCACCTTTTTTCGTAAATATGCCCGTATCTACTAAATCCTTCAGATACAGATCCACGGTATAGTCCTCGCAACCTTGCGCCGGATTTGCCGGAGAGGTTATATCGAGATAAGCCTTTTGAAAAAGGGCCAGATGTTTCTTTTCAGCAGAAGCGAGCTTTGAAAAGATATCCTTTGCCTTGTCATCTTTTACGCTTTTCATGAGGATAGAATAAAATTCCAGACCTTCTTCCTCAATATTTATTGCAATCTTCAACGCCTCTGCATCATTAAAATTTTCATATTTCATACAGCATTATCCTCTTAAAAATAAGCCCGCTCGTTAATTCTTCGTTATAATAAATTGGTTTCCCGGTTCTCCGTGACTCTGTGTTTTAATATCCATTTTTATCGCTTCACAAAATTCCAGGATGATCAAATAATTTTATGGACACATACCCCTTACCGTGATTGCGTCTGCAACCTTTTGGACAGCCAGGATCATGGCAGCGGTACGCAGGTTAACGCCCTTTTCCTGAGAGACACCAAGGACATTCTCATAGGACCGGTCCAGGAGATTTTTCAATCTTGTATTCACCTCATGCTCACACCAGAAATAACACTGCGCATCCTGTACCCACTCAAAATAGGAGACAATCACACCACCCGCATTTGCCAGGATATCAGGAACAACGGGTATTTTGCGTTCAGTCAATATCTGATCCGCCTCGGTTGTAGTCGGTCCATTTGACCCTTCAACAACCATCTTTGCTTTTATCTTATCCGCATTTTGTTTTGTAATCTGATTCCCCATTGCTGCCGGCACCAATACGTCGCACGGCAGTTCCAGCAAGGACTCATTTGTTATACCTTCAGCACGGGGAAAATGGTCAAAAGAACCATGTTCCTGATAATGCTTCATAAGGGCATCGTGACTGAAACCCTTTGGATTATAAATCCCGCCTTTCGAACTGCTCACGGCAACGATCCTGCAGCCCATTTCAGTGAGGAATTTTCCAACGGCAGAACCAACATTTCCATATCCCTGAATTGCCACCTTAAGACCCTTCAGGTTCATCTTTTTATGTTTCATGGCATTAGTGATGGTAAAAGCAATACCAAGACCCGTTGCATCGGTTCTCCCCAAAGAACCGCCGACATTGATAGGTTTGCCGGTAACAATTCCCGGAGAACAATAGCCATTATTCATGCTGTACGTATCCATCATCCATGCCATGACCTGTTCATTGGTATTTACATCGGGAGCCGGAATATCTTTTTCGACGCCAATAACAGGCATGATGGCATACGTGTAACGGCGTGTGAGTCTTTCCAACTCTCTCCTCGAAAGGGTTTTGGGATTGCACACAACACCACCTTTGGCTCCACCAAATGGCACTCCCGCCAGAGAACACTTCCATGTCATCTCCATCGCCAGCGCCTTTAAATCATCGATGGTAAGTTCCGGGTGATAACGCACACCCCCTTTATAAGGACCTCGTGCCGCATTGTGTTGGACACGAAATCCGGTAAAAACCCTCAGAAAACCATCATCCATCCGCACAGGAACGGAAACCGTCAGTATACGATCGAAATTTCTGAGCAATTGGTGGATGTCATCAGGAAGTATCATCGATTTCGATGCCGTATCGAGCTGTGCTAACGCAGTTTTCCATGCACTCGTGATCGTTGATTTTTCCGGCATTGACTCCTGCCCTCCGTATTAAAGCAAAACGTTCATCGTATATCCTGGTTTGTCTCTAGGCCGGAATAATCTCCAACCCATTTTTCTACATTCGTATTTTCCAGGTTGTAGAAATTCATCAAGATCAGGGGGGGGAAATAGATATTAAGCGTGACCAATCCCCCCGCATGAGTATTTGATACGCGGTGGATGGTTGCGAGGTTCACGTATGACAGTTCGCTTGTATGAAATCTGCGCCTAAATGTGGGAACAATCATAGCTGTGGGCTTCTTATTGAACAGTTCCTCGGTCATGGTGCCCTGACGGACAACCGTAATACCTACAGAGCCACCATGATCGTGTATCGGAGTAATCTGCCCCTTCTGAAAGCATAGCACTGCGACTTCACACTTACTGCTGACATGAACAACGTTCCTTTTATATCCCTGGTCAGAAAAACTGACATACTCCTCGATGGGTAGTTGTCTTCCGTCCGTCTCCAGCACGCATTTTTTCAATACATCAATGGATGGGTTATCCGGTAAGGATTCCAGACGATTTATGAATGATCTTAAAATAATATCCATATATTAAAAACCTTTGGGTAAATTGGGATACGCCAGGGGTACCGCATTGTATTTGATTTGTACAAGTTCACCGGTCAATGCCTTCATAAATTCAATGAGATCGTTAACTTCTTGTCCTGTCAAATTCAAGGCGTGAATATCGGGACTCTTGTTTTCACTTCTTCCGCCGCCTCCGTTGTAAAACTGCACCACTTCAAACAATGTAGGGAAGAATCCATTATGCATATAAGGCCCTGTTTCTGTAATGTTTCTCAAGGTAGGCGTTTTGAATGCCCCTTTGTCAGCGTCATTCTTTGTAACATTATACCGTCCCAAATCTTCTTTGAGTGGGCCATCCGCTGGTACACCGATGTTATGAAACTTATTATCAGTAAAATTCGGTCCATTATGGCATTCGATACACTCCGCCTTACCGTTAAACAATGCCATACCCCGCTTTGCTGATTCACTCATGGCATTCACGTCTCCTTGCATGTATCTATCAAATGGTGAATTTGCAAATACAAGCGTACGTTCAAATGCGGCAATGGCCTTTGCAATGCCGTCAGCAGTCACGCCGGTACCAAAGACCTCTTTAAATGCCCTGACGTAATCGGGAATTCCGCTTAACTTTCTCACAACATTATCCAGCGTTTCAAACATCTCATCCGGATTCTGGATGGGGCCCAGCGCCTGTTCTTCCAACGTGGCAGCACGACCATCCCAAAACTGGAATTCGTTATAGGCAGTATTGATGACCGTGGGAGAATGCCTTCCACCCTCCTTTGATGTCGGTCCTCCCAGCATCCTGGGCAATCCATCAGCGAAACCGAGGGCTGGGTTATGACACGTCGCGCAACTAATCCAGTTATTCCCGGAAAGGCGCGGATCAAAATAGAGTTTCTTCCCCAATTCGACCTTTGCCTCAGTCTGGAGATTATCCGCAGGAACTGTTACAGGAGGCAAGAGACCGATGGGCGGGAACTTTGGAAGATCTGCACTTCGAATCTCTTGTGCTTTTCCTTCTAAAGGAAATTCTGGACGATCGTTGCCTTGAATTCCCTGGATTATCAGAAATAAACAAACCGCACATCCAAAAACAGATTTTGTAACTTTTACCATATTCATATCAGCAAACCTCCTCTAAAATGTAGGGTAGATCAGAATTTATTATTGTACAGAAAAACCCCCATCCACAAAGATAACCTGTCCTGTAATATAATCAGATGCCTTTGATGCCAGGAATACTACCACGCCAGAAAGATCCGAGGGCTTGCCAATCCTCTTCAACGGTATCTTTGAAATAATAGCCTTTTTAATCTTTTCGTCTTCTAACATAGTTTTGGTCAGCTCCGTCTCCATCGAATATGGAGCAATGGAATTTACCATGATATTGTGTTTTGCCCATTCGATGGCAAGGGCCCTTGTCAGTTGGATTACGCCCCCTTTGCTCGCACAATAGGCCGTGGAGCCACCAGCTCCAAATACCCCCAGGGCAGAACTAACATTAATAATTTTCCCCCGTTGTCTTTCGACCATGTGCTTCCCCACAACTTGTGAACACAGATACGTGCTGGTGAGATTAATCTCCAGCATCTTATGCCAGTCCTCCAGGGAAGATTCAAGGCAATGGCCAAAAACATAGGTACCTACGTTATTAACGAGGATATCAATGGTTTTGAATTCGTTTAAAACCTTTTCCGCCATCCTTGCCACATCGTCCTCTTTTGTAACATCAGCAACTATGGACATTGATTTTACGCCGTTTTCCTGAATCTCTTGAGCCGTTGCTGCTATATCAGATTGTGTGCGGCTCACTACGGCTACGTGAGCGCCAGACTCAGAGAGCGCCAGGGCCATCGATTTGCCCAGCCCTTTACCGGCACCTGTCACTAATGCAACTTTATCCCGCAGGCTAAATAATTCAACACACATATTCCCTTACTCCAATCCTTATCGTATGAGCAAATCCATATCCCTGGTTATTCGATACGTTTCCAGTTTGCTCTGTCCCAGTTCCTGCCTGGCAAGAACCTTACTGAGATAATAATTAACCTGTCGCGCCTCAGAATCATTCAACAAACCGGGATCGAAAGATCTCATCAGTTCAACGATCTGTGCCCATTCCGCCTGCGTTTTCCTGGCTGTAAATACACGTTCAAGGGTATGACATTTATGGCACTTTTCTAAAATAATCCTCATGCCTACCTGTACGTCCATCTTCATTTCATCAATCCCCAGGTTTTTTACTAAATATCCCAGTGCCTCCAATGTCTCCTGGTCGCTCATGATTGCCGGGTCTTTTGCCCGCATGCGTGATACGTAATCCCGCCAGCCAGCCTCTGTCTTGACATACGCATAAACCCTTTCCAGCGAATGGCAGGCAGCACATTTTCGCTGAACAACCTGGCGACCGACGTTTACGTTAACCATTACAAATTTTCCCTTTTCTGAAATAACAACATATTGGCTTTTGATTGCGGAAATTATATATAATCCTGCATATAAAGGAACCTGCAAATAAACTGCGATCAGAAGGATCATGCCGTAAACCGGCAAACGATTATAAAACTTTTTGAAAATTCTTACGATACATATCTTGATAATTATCAGCGGAAAAATAAGAATTCCAATATAAGCATGGATAACAGCCTTTGGCGGCAAGACATTAAACTCTCCCAGTTTCTTGAACATGATAACGCCAATAAATAAATAGAGGGCTAAAAAAATATACCCTGTAATACGATGTGCCCTCTGGAAAAATCTTGGATATCCGGAAGGGGTAATTTGTCCGATCACAAAGAGAATAAATATAGCATTAATAATACCGATACCTAATAGACTAAACGCTAATAGAGAATTTATCATTGGTTTCAATTCTAAAAAATTCATATTTATTTACTCTTTTCGTCAAAACTGTCTGACCTACAGACTTTAAACGTGACAATATGCGAGAAAATTCCTATTTTAGAAGTACTTACAAATGTTGCTTATACTGCGCATACAGACTCAATGTATAAAAGAACCTTCTTGCATCCTTATAGATATGGTCTCTCGCATGCTGTTTATTCAATAAATTCAATGCGCTTAATATAAGCCTCGGCCTTTCCTCCACCTCCAGATGTAGTAGTGTCAATCTCAAGACATAAACCAGATATTGCGGGAGCCTCTTTTTCGTAATATGTTTGAAACGCACCAGCCAAATCAAACTCTGAAATTACCGTTTCTTTAACTTCCGGGTTTCCTACACAAACATAACGCCCACCGGCGTGAAAAAACCTCCCTTTGTAAGGTATGTTAATTTCGTCAGATTCGCCGAGAAACAGGCTTAAGAAATAAGGTAAATCCGGTATCATAAAATACCCACTGGATAATTTTTCTGGACCAAAAAATATATAAAAACCCAAGGCTTGAGTCCTATTTCCTTTCTCAAAGGAAGCATCCTTTGGGTATTTAATAATTCCCCATTCAATGCGCACTTTAGAAACTTCCGCAAGAATGATATCCTTACAAACAAGAAAACCTCTGACGGGTTGCTTGGTTTTAATAAACAACATACCATCCTGGATGGAGAATTCAATTTCCGTAGGATACTTAGCTGCGCCCTCATAATAAAGCCCCTTCGATTCCAACCATTTACGGACAGAACCTCCTGAATAATTTGAAAAATCGATTACATATTTTACCTTCCGAACCTTTTCTTTGTCTTGTTTTTCCAGACTGCTGTCCTTAGCAACTTCGGGTGGCTCCCGGGTCTCAGATACTTTATCTTCTTCTGAAAAAACGTTTCCACTTAAAACAAATATTACTATCAATGTGATGCTTGCAATAAAACTTTTCATTTTCGTTTCCTTTCATGAAAAATAATGAAAGGTGAGAAGTTGGGATTTAAAATATACATCCCCAACTTCTCAACCGCTTAACTTCATAACCTCACGTCTTCAATTGTCCAAACGGCAGATGTTGAATCCCGCTTTATCAATCTCTGCAGCCGTCTTCCCTTTGAACGTCACACTACCATCGCCATTTACCTTACCCTTGAAATACACGAGCTCTATATTCGGGTCGCCTTAGGCGTTGAGCGGGAAAGTCTTTGTTCGCCCAACGAGGTCGAACACGGAGCGGGTTAGGTAATAAAAGGCCGCCAATCGGCAGCTTCAATCTGCGCGCTTCGCCAGGGCTATTATTTTGCGGCGTCTTCTGCCGCTTCCTGGATTTTCTCACCCGCCTTTTCGATCTGCTCCCCGGCTTTTTCTGCCGCCTTATCGACTTCCTTGCCGGCGCGCTCCACCGAACCTTCTTTTTTCTTGCAGCCGGTTAACCCTCCAATCAGTGCGCTCATTGCTAACGCTACCATAACACTCTTGCCAAATCTTATCATTTCTATCTCCTTTCTCTGATGTATCAAGATAATCCCCCTTACCAAAGGGAGATACAGGGGGTTGTTTTTTCTTCTTGAATAAAGGGTTATTTACAACCCCCTTTGTCCCCCTTTTTTAAGGGGGATTTTTACACCTTATTCCTTTCCCCTGGATCCAGACAATTTAAACGGCCATTGCTTTACTTGAAATAGGAAACGACGTGGGCTACACCAGCCTTAAGGTCATCCACAACCTTATCCGTGGTCGCTTTGACCTTCTCCCACGCATCGTCACTGGCCTCTTCCACCGCCTTCAGTTTTTCAGAGGCAATACGCTGTTTGTCGCGTAATTTATCGAGTTCCTGGGCGTACTTGAGCTTCACGTCTGCTCCTGCGTTCTCAGCCTTCGCAGCCAATAGGTCAATCTGAGCTTTCGACTCTTGCAGTTGCTTCTTCATCTTTTGCTTATACGCGTCTTTCGTTTCCATCGTATATTCCTTTCCTTAAAATGGTTTCGTGTTACAAGGCGTGGCCTTTCACAGCCACTTGGTGATAGCCTTATCATGGTACACCGTCTTATTTTTGATCTCCTCTCATGACTAAAATCTACCCAACAACATCAGTATCAGTATGATTACCACTATCAGGCCGATCACGCCGGTGGGTGCATAACCCCACGACCGGCTATGTGGCCAGGTTGGGATTACTCCCAAAAGGATTAGGATCAGAACTACGATTAAGATTGTGCTAATTGGCATATTCGTTCTCCCGTTAAAAAAAGAAGGTCAAACTAAAGTATCTTTAAAAAATAGGTCTAGCCTGTTCATTTCACGGACATGTTGTTTTTAACAGCCTTGACTCCCTCGACCGATCTCGCCACTTCCACGGCCCTGGCAGCGGCCTCCGGGGAATCCACGAAGCCGCTCAACTGCACAACTCCCTTGAAGGTTTCAACATTAATCTGGAGCACTTTAAGCATAGGATCATTAAATATTGCCGCCTTGACCTTGGCCGTAAGAACAGAAGAATCGATATACTCCCCGCTGCTTTCGCGCGTTGCAGTCCCCGCACAGCCAAAACTACCGGCAATCCACCCAACCAAAAAAAGGCCTACAAAAAAACGCTTGACCACATTTGCTTTATCCATAATTTCTCCTCCTGATAATGAGAGAACTTAATAGCCTTGGCACAAGCAAGATTAATATGCCTATAACCAGAACCAGTACTGGTTCTAAAAGTATACAATCATAAAAACGCTCCTTTCTTTATACGCTAACGTTTTTTCGCTCTCCCGGCATGGATATTCGGACGGTGGACGAGAGCCAAGGTCGCCGCTGTCCTTTATTTGTTCAGCATATCCGGTGTTTCTCGGGTGGCAGATTCACTACTTCCCGCACAATTCTCAGGGCGTAGGAAAAGTTCATGAGTACCTCTGAAATTGATATAGACTACTATAGCATTTAACCAACGAAGTTCATTAGCTCGGCGTTGAACTTCTCTTTCTCTTCGTAGAATAAGGCGTGCCCGCTGTTCTCGAATCCGATCAGTTTTGCCCCCTTAATTCCTGACGCCATCGCTTCCGCCAGCTTAAAAAGGCATATCTTGTCCTGCGTGGCGTGTAAAATCATAGTCGGCACGTTGACCTTTGCCATGTCGCCACGCAGATCAGTGTCCCGCAGTGCAATAAGACAGGCTGCAGTAGCATGAGGAGATGCTTCCATTCCCATATGGTAAAACCACTCGCCAAGCTTTAGACTCACTGCATTCTCGCTGCGAAAAAAGATTTTGCCAAAATCCTCATTAAGCTTTGCTCTGTCTGCGTAGCACAACTCGATGAAACCATTAACGGCTGCTGGCTCCAAGCCGTATTGGAAACCAGGTCTTTTGATGAAGCTCGGTGCTGCCGCACCACAGAGAGCCAGCTTTGATACTCTCTCCCCTTTGTGGCGGGCCATGTAATGTAAGGCAATAGCACCGCCCATTGAAAAACCGACCAGTGTGACGTCGCGCAGATCAAGTGCCTCAAGCACTTTCTTGACATCATCCGCAAAGACCTCATAGGTGTATTCGCCCCAGGGCTTGGACGATTTGCCGAAGCCTCGCAGCGTAATACCCACGCAACGATAACCTTGCTTCGGCAACTTAGTGAACTGATACTCATACATCTCGTGGCTCAAAGGCCATCCAGGAATGAACACGATTGTCTTGCCTTGCCCCCAATCCCGAATGTGGAGACGGACGTTTGTCTCAACTTCAATAAACTCGCTGCCTTGCATAAGCTCCTCCTTCCTCGTGTTTAGTTGCATATACTCTTTGCTAACCATGCACATACGATACTGTGGTTTTTTTAATCTGTTCAAGTTTATTTACGAACACTTCCTAACATATTCCCGAATATCATTTTTGCTGGTAAGGCGTTTACTCTCAAGTAATCAGTCTTTCGGAATTCCTCCTTTTTGTCTCGCATTATTTGCTACATAGACGTAGCATCCAATCAGACAACCTGATGCATCTAAATTACAATTAAATCTGCCAAACCAGTCATGTGTATCTGTTTGCTTTATACGTCTTGAGTGGGTGCTCTCGCAATTAATTAAGCAATCATCAATACTTCCTCTTCTTCCTGTTTTCTCCTCAATAATTCTCTCTTTTTGTACAGCATTATAGAGGCCATTAAAAATCTTTTCACACTCATCCGCTAGCTTTTTTATTTCTGTATCATGTAATTTATCAATTTTGGTGGCTTGTTTTAGCAATTCCCGATACTGCTCCAAAGAACTACAGATATAATCCGGCAATAGACTATCTATCGTTTTGTCTTGAAACTTTTGAAGGGCATCTTTTGCGGCTTGAGTAATATACTTTTTATCTGTAGTCGTTATACTAGACTGTGCATTAGCAAGGGTGGGCAACAACAAGCAGACTAGATAGTACCCAAAGATCGCGAGTAAACCAAACCCTATGTTTTTCTTTATGCTTTTATAGCTCATTTTACCTTTCCTTTCTATATCCTGCAAAGCCTCTGACATCCCGAACCGTATCAGCCAAGCATTTCCCCCTGCCACAGTAGAAAATCGACCAAAAACATCGGTTTTTTTCCCAACTTCCGAAAAGATTCTGGCTTTTGTGTAATAGATGTAAAAACATGCCTACACCCTCAACTTCCCTTTGACCAACGCGACAGTCCCACCAGCCCGATAACGGTCGCGACAGCGCCGCAGACCAACATCCATATCGCCTTGTCGGTAGGTGAGCCGGTAAAAAATCGGGAAATGTCAGAACTGAATGACTTCGATGCACTGACGCCAAAGATTATAAGCAGGATACCCCCGGCAAGAGTTGCGAGCGAGACTATTTTGTTCATAGAAAAATCCTCCTTTGATTTTCATACCTGACCACGCAAAATGATCACGAAGATTTTCGGCCTCGAATGACCCTAAGCACGACGACCACAATGGCGATCACCAGAAGAATGTGAATGAGACCGCTCATGGTGGTGGAAGTGACCAGACCCAGTATCCACAATATGACCAGAACTGCAACGATAGTGTAAAGCATAGCAATTATCCTTTCTTTTTTTGGTTAAGTATTTAGATTTTTAGTCTTGCTTTTTTGCCTATTCCGGCGTCTTTTTGCGCAGTTTTGAATATTTCAAGCAGGCTATTAATTCCGTGCTTGAATTCTCGTCGACAAAGTGCATTATCAAAGAACGAAAAACTTGCTAATCACTTTGGACGTTTGCCTGCTTGGATAATATAGCATAAAAGGAAACCACTGACGGCAGCAATACCCACAGCCAACCATGGATTTGTACGAACTCTCCTATCAATTTCCGTCCCTATTTCTTTCGTTTTTTCCTCTCCCCTAGCGACAACCTCTTCCAAAGTTTTCCGTGTTTTTTCTATCGTTTCCTTGCCCGTGTGTGTTGCCCCACTTATGATCTCTTTGAGGTTTGTATATTTTTCACTAATCAATCGATTGATCTCATCACTCTTTCCTTTTAATTCTCTATTCAGCAATCCAAGTGCTTCGTCAATTTTTAATATGTCTCCCGCACTTTCTTTAGTTTGCTTATCCACAGTGCCATCTCCTTTCTCATTTATTTTTTATCTTCAGAAACCGTACTCAAAACTTTTTGTATCAATGTATTTGCTTTCGAAAATTTCATCCAAAATCTCTGTGAAGTAAAGTAAAGAAGAACCCCTAGTGAGATCAGAAAATAGAAAATGCCGAGTGAAAAGATAACTAACGCCTTTACTTCTTTACTCAAAGGAAAATAATAAAGAAACGATACGTGCAAAAATATAAAACCACTGATCATTACAACGAAAATCAAAATTAAGAGAAATATACCGATACATATTCGCCGTATAAATCGAATGGCTTCGATGTAGTAAATCACTGCCTTAATTTTAATTTTTGCAAAACTTGTGAATGTTTGTTTGTCTTGTTTCACAAGATCCGTTAAAATACACAAAATAAGATGGTAAATCATCTTTTTGGTCTTCATAATTTTCTCTTACCTGTACGAAAATTATTTGAAATGGGAAACAGCATCGTTATAAGAATTGTTCAAATTTTCCAGGGCTGCATCCATTCCAGATTTAACATCCTCCCAGGCATCGGCACTTTTCGATTTGAGATCATGTAATTTATTTTGTGCTTCTCCTTGCTTCTTTTGTAATCCTTCAATTATCTCATTGTACTTGGCCTTGGTATCTGTTCCTGCTTGCTCGGCCTTTGCCTGAAGGTCTTTTATCTTATCACTGAGGTAGTTCAATGTTGATTCAGTATCCTTCTGGTATTTCTCTTTTTGCTGTGCCAGGTAAGTTTTTTTCGTTTCAAGGGCTTCCCCTGTTTCACGTTTGACATCCTCTGTCGATACATGGGTTTCTCCTTTTTCAGGCGTCTCCTTGCTACAAGCCGTCATTAAAAACAGAGGGACAAATATTGCTGCCACAAATTCAATCTTTTTCATACTTTTACATCCTTTCTGGTGCAGCGCACCTAGGGTTTACCCTATTGTCTGGACAATTATTTGATAAAAAGAGGTTATTTTAAGTATTTTTTACGCAGCATTTCCGCGTCTTACTTTTCTTCAAAACTTCTACACGGCCTCTCTCACTATACTTTTCATATCAAAATCTGTTTCCAATATCTTTTCCTTAAAACCTGCCTACGTCCACCTTCTTTTCCATAAGTTGCAACAGCTCGGATGCATTTTTATTAACACCTAAAAGAATTGCGCCAATAAGCCGTCCGTCTTTAATGAAGAGCTTTTTATATATATACTTAGCTGTGTCCTTTATTTTGATCTGTCCTGTAGTTTTATCCTCTGTTAGGACGTCACCCATCAGTGAGGGTAATTTTTTGATTTTTGGGATCGATACTCTTCACCGTACAGTTCAGGCACAACTGAATCTTATTTTTATGATACCACTCAAGGTTGTATACGAAGATACCTTCGACCGCGACTTTTTTCGTCAACAATTCAGGTATTCTTTGTCTGGAATAAAAGGGATAATGATCCTGCGTAAAAATCTTTATTTCTGCCAAAGGGTCTCTTTTACGGATGTTCTTTGCCGCTTCTGTTCCGGCAACCCCATTACCAATGATGATATATTCCATACTCAAAACGACGTCTTCCTAATAATTAATGATAAAGATTTGACAAAATATCATTTTACAACTACCTACCAAAACTAATCCCTATCGATTCTGCTGTTTTTACCAATCCTTCTTCTGTTGGGACTTTTTTTTGACCCTTAGCGACCTCGCTCAGGGGAACAGATTCGATCCTTTGCCCTCTTAAACAAACCATCTCGCCGAGCCTTTTCTTGGCGATCAGATCTACCACGGATACACCAAATTGAGTTGAGAGAATACGATCAAAGGCGCAGGGAGAACCACCCCTCTGCAAGTGTCCCAGGACGGTGACGCGCACCTCCATTCCGGCACACTTGATATTTGCCCCAACCTTGTTCCCAATTCCACCGAGACGTTCAGCGCTGCCACCCGCCTCCGCGGTGTAAAGTACGGAAACATCGCCCCCCATGGGGATTGCACCTTCGGACACAACCACAATGCTCGATCTACTGCCACTATTCTTACGATCAATAATCTTCCGTCCTACTTTTTCAATATCAAAGGGAATTTCCGGGATGAGGATTACATCCGCTCCGCCGGCGATCCCAGTCTCTAAGGCTATCCAGCCCACATAACGTCCCATGACTTCCACGACCATAACCCGATGATGACTTTCCGCTGTGGTGTGTAACCGGTCCAATGCCTCAGTCGCTGTTTGCACAGCAGTGTTAAATCCAAAAGTGACATCCGTTGCCAGGATGTCATTATCGATAGTCTTCGGAACACCAACAATGGGACAGCCCATTTTGAATAACTCGCAGGCAATGTTGAGAGAACCGTCACCTCCGATGACAATCAGGGCATCCAAACCCAACGATTGAATGTTTTTTATCACCTCGTGAGAGACATTTCTTACCTCAGACTTTCCATCTTCTGTGATTTTGTATTTAAAGGGATTCGCCCGGTTGGTTGTACCCAGAATTGTCCCACCAATGGGTAGGATTCCGCGAATGTTCCACGGTGTTAATGTCCGTGTTTTATTTGGTAAAACAAGACCATCAAAGCCCTCCTCAATCCCAATTACTTCGTAGTTATATTTCACAAATGCAGATTTCACAATGGCACGGATAACGGCATTCAGCCCCGGGCAATCGCCTCCACCTGTTAATACGCCAATTTTTTTCATTTCACGTCACTCTTCTCATAATCTCTTTTTAGGAGCTAGTTTTCGAACGTACTTAGCCAGGGCGTGTATCTCTTCTGGTTTTAACTTATCAATCCATCGGGGCATCTTATTCTTGCCATTGAGAATGGAATTTAATATCTCCTCATCTTTTTTTTTGGCCTGCCAATCGGGGTCTGCAAGATTTGGGGACTTCAACTCACGTCCCCTCTTCGTACCTTTACCATCTTCACCATGGCAGGTAGCGCAGTGATACTCGAATAATTTTTTTGCATTAATTTCTTCATCCTGCCCCAAAGTCGTTGTAAAATTGGAGTGCAAAACAAAA
>JAUQXU010000200.1 GCA_030837935.1 Candidatus Brocadia sp. | reverse complement strand
CTAACAAAACCATATTACATACGGTCGAAATTCGATGCAACTCTTTACTTCCCTATTATTACTCTACTTTTATGGCTTAGTTTACCAGACTTCAACTTTTTTACGAAAGAACCTTAATTTTTGTTGTGTCGATAGAGGCTGCCGCCCCGATATTTATCAGGGCTACCGACCCGTCAACTCCGGCCTTCCAGCCGGAACTTTCACGGAACTTCTTAAGGGCCTCGTCTTGCATGAAGACAAGGACGATGTCTTTCTTTTGGCCCCCGATTTGGAAGCCGTATGAGCCGGCTGCGACGCTATAATAATCAAAGGCTTTCCATCAATTCTTAGTGCTCCCTCACCGTATTCGCCGCCAATGATCAATCCCCCCTTGATGACCCCAGGTAATACAAGCACACCCTTAGCACTCTTAAGAAATTCCTCTGCACCCCTTACTTCCTTACGGAAGCGGTCCAGAGAAGTATCCACACTCGCATCAATCTCCTTAGCCGTTTTAGCATAGGAGGCGTTGCCCAAAAGAAATCCTGAGACGGCTGTGATACATACGGTTAACGCAAAGGCTTTTATGAGGCGTAATTTTATATTCTGCATATTTATAACTCCTTTCTATGGTAAATATCAGAGCTAAACTACTTGCAAAGTTATCATATCCTTTGCAGTAAAATATTCCTTTTCCAAGACTTGGCCAGGAGCAAGTCTATTCCCCTCCTGGGAGGGGGCCTGGGGTGGGTCGAGAGGAATTCGGGCCAAGTTTCCGAATCCAGTCCTCAATGACGCTCAAAACACCCTGTATTATGAATTGTCACGAAACCCGCATAAATAAGCTTTTATTAATTAGGCTGCCTTTGGCAGCGACTTTTAGATACACGGCAAATGCCGGTTAAAAACAACCCCCTCGCCCCCTTTATTAAGGGGGATTTTCCGCAAGTCCCCCTTATCAAAGGGGGATACAGGGGGTTGTGTTTTCTCCTTGAATAACAGAGTTATTTACAACCCGGATATTTTCTGGCCCACCTTTGCACGGACTTTGTCGATGGACTTAGATGGTTACGTTTCCATAACTACCTGCCATACTGGCTGCATGGCTCCGGCTTTTTACCATGTCGGGACTCTCACCCATAGAGGGTATCACTCTTTGTTAGGACGCCAAAAGTAAAGACCAAATACTCCATATCAAAATTTTTTATCCTGCATCTTTTTAAGATAATTATCTGTTTTCACTTTTTGGATAATCCAGTATTTTGTTAATTCTATCAATTCTTTTAAATCATTTAAATCATTTATATCCATGTCCTTCCATTGTCTGACATAATGGGTCTCGTCATTTCCAAGCCAGCTAGCTTTTTCGGCACAGACTTTTATTGTTTCATCATCTATATAAGTTTTAATTACTTCTCCTAGCCATTTTCTTTTAATTTCGTCTGATGTATTGGGGTTTTTATATATACAATAATCTTTTATAAGAAACTCTAATGACTTCCTATATCCACAGCCAGCAACCTGTGTATATCTATTGCTTTCAGCTAAGTATGCTTGTCTATATATTTCACGAAAAAATGGAGATAAACGTTTTATTTCTTCTTCAAATGTTATACCTACAGGGTTTTGAGGTTGTAAGCTTACAATCCTGTAATCCCTTGATATCTAGAGTTGATGCTTTTATGGATATGTGCATATTTATAAGTCAAATTCAGTATATGAAACTACGACAAATTATTTTATTGCACAAGTGTTTCTGCCGTTCTCTACTTCTCTCAACAACGGTGAATTTTCCTACTAGAGGCATCACACCTTTCTCAGGGATATTCAATAAGATTTAGCCGACTCTTCTGGTGTAGCTGGACTAAAACGGGAATATACAACACCAACTGAAAAGTTTTCATTCGCCAGAAAATCCATCAATCTGCCTCGGAAGGAATTGCGTATAATGATTCTTCAAGCATACAATCTTTAGCAAAAGCAAATACTGCACGTAAATGTTCTTTTGTCAATGCCGGATAGTTTTCAATTATTTGCTGCTCTGTCCAACCCTCTGCAAATTATGCTTCTCGAAACTCGGTGTATTTTACGTAAACGGAACTTTATAATCAATTTAAAATAGATGTTCTATAATCATCCCTCAATCTACCGATTCCTTCGGTAATATTCTACGTTTATAAAGACAAAACTGTTGACATGGATACGCAAAGTGTTATGATGCTTGCATACGAACTGAAGCGTGTCTTATCTTAATCTTCCAGGCTATTCTATTTTAAACTTTTTCCCGGTTGAATTTTATACAAACTCTTGAGAACACTGCACAAATTATGTCAATATGGGAGGAGAATTTATGTTTAACGGAAACAAAAACCTGTTAATGTACCTTTGTTTTCCAATGCTGTTTCTTTTTGGTTGTTCTAGCTCTTTTGATAAACGGATAAATAAGGAGCATAGCGCCAATAGCAGATTGTTGGAAGAGCGGATTGATGAGTTATCCGGTAAAATTAATCTTATTATACATGATACAAATGTACTCCATAACGAAATGGAGGAGGCAAAGACACCCAATAAAACCGCTCAACAAAAGATTGAAGAATTAGAAGCAACTGTCAGGAACTTGAATGAACAGGTCTCAAGTCTGAATGCGCCTGCAAAAACTTCGGATTTTGTACGACCACCTGCGGAAGAAACAGATGTCAAACAACCGGTACCTGCTACCGATAGCAACAAACCCGCTGATAAAGTCGATGCCGACCAAACAATAATACCTGTGTCTGGAGAATCAATGGGAGAAATGACACAAGGTCCTGGTAAGACTACGGAAGAAGTACCCGATAAGGGTGCAGAAGAAATGGGAAAATCGATAGCTGAGGATATGCAGAAAGGTCTTCAAGAAATGACACAGACAGGCGAGGCACAGCCTGACATCATGCCACAAAAACAGGAGGCGGCCATAATCAGCGAAGTCACTGAGCAAAATAAGGATCAAGGCATACAGAAAAGTACAGAAGATATAATGCAGGCGAGCGAGGCAGAGCCTGACATCACACCACAAAAGCAAGAAACAGCCGCAACTAATGAGGTTAGTGAACCGACAAAAAGAGAGGCATTTTTAAAGGACAATATAGTCCGGTTGGCAGAGACTGAGTTTCCCGACAATAAAGGGATTCAGTGGAATATCCTGAGTTTTGAGCACAAGGCGCATTTAACCCATGTAGAGGTAGAACCCACACCTGCAACCGTTGGTTATCCACGTTTTAAATTTGCCGTGTCCTTCAAAAATCCTGAAACGCCACGTGTTATCGGGACATACTGTTTTAAGGACGGACAATATAGCTTACTGAGCACAAGGAAGAACTAACAACAGATACACCTTTAAACTTGCCACAAAAAGAAATTAACGGAACATCTCCTGTCGCAGCACAGCCGCAACGAAGTATTACACGGCTTTTTTTATATGGATTCAGTTACCATTCTTACGGAAGCAGAGCAACCTAACCGGCTTGCCCCGGCCTCCAGTAAGGCACGAGCGCTCCTAAAATCC
>JAUQXU010000199.1 GCA_030837935.1 Candidatus Brocadia sp. | reverse complement strand
CCATATTAAACATACACCTTTAGGCAGAAAATATCTAAAATCATCCATGAAAACTCAAAGATGTAGTGCCGAAAAATGAAGGGAGAAAATTGTAACCGTCAAATATTACAAGAGATACGATTTTTGCTTGTTGAACTTGGGGTAAGCGAATCCACCATTTTTATCTATAAATATGGTTTTGGTGGATTCGGCGCAAAAAACAGCGCCTTAATCCACCCTACGTAATGTAACCTGTAGGTTATGAAACGGAATGAACCGACCGTAAAAAGGGTTGACCATGAGTGAATACCGCAGGCTTTATCGGCAACAAGGCTGGTATTTCTTTACGGTCATAACATACAACCGCGAAAAGATGCTTATTCAACCTGATAATCTTAATCGATTAAGACATGCATTTCTCCATGTGATGAAGAAACTTCCCTTTACGATAGATGCAATCGTTGTTCTACCCGATCACATTCATTGTATCTGGTGCTTACCTCCCGATGATGACGATTTTTCAACGCGTTGGAGATTGATTAAGCGGTATTTTTCAATTGGTATGAATACCTCATTAACCAAAAGGGCAGAAAAAAAGGTATGGCAAAGGAGGTTCTGGGAACATCTGTTGAGGAACGAAAAAGATTGGCGAACGCACATGGATTACATACATTACAATCCCGTTAAACACGGTTATGCCCAAAGCCCAGGAGACTGGCCTCATGGGTCATTTCAGCGAGCCGTAGAGCAGGGATTATATCCGGCAGATTGGGGAGCCAAAGAGCCGTTATCTATCAAGGGAATGGATTTGGAATAAATGTTTTATGGATTTGTTTTGGTGGATTCGCTGCGCTTAATCCACCCTACCCAAAAATTGTATGTAGAGAGAAGGGTGGAATTCGTTGTGTGCGCTCAGTCAAACGATTAAGGCCGGCAGGCCGAATCCTTCATTTCAGCTGATTATGCATGCCTCTCGCGGTCTTTTGCACAGTCGCTCACCTTGCCCTTGATGAGGCCGATGGTATGGGGTATGACAGGGAGGACAACGGCCAGGTTCTCAGCGACACCTTTTGGGCTTCCAGGGAGATTAATGATAAGGGTTTGTTTGTAAATTCCGGCGATGGCTCTTGAGCCCATAGCCCGGGGGGTATGTTTGAGTCCCTCCATGCGCATGGCCTCTCCAAAACCGGGTAATTCCTTTTCAATGACTGCCCGTGTTGCCTCAGGGGTCACGTCCCTGGGGCCTACGCCTGTTCCACCTGTTGTGACAACGAGATCGGCCTTTTCGGCGAATTCAAGGAGTTTTTTTGTGATAAGGTCTTTTTCGTCAGGGATGACTTCATAGACCGTTATGGTGGCATCAATTTCCTTGAGCATATTCCGGATCACCTCACCGCTCTTATCCTCACGTTCGCCCCTTGAGCCTTTGTCGCTTAGCGTTAGAATTGCCGCCCGTATCATGTCTTTGCTTCTATTTCCGCACCTTTTTCGAGTATTGCAATTTCATCCCCTGCTTTAATCGTGCCGCCAGTGAGGATTTCAGCAAAGATACCTTCCCTGGGCATAATGCAGTCGCCGGCCGTATAATAGATAGCGCAACGGTCATGGCATAACTTGCCGATTTGGGTTACCCGGATGGTTATGCCGTCGCCGATTTTTAAAACAGTTCCAATGGGAAGGGATTTGAGTTCGATGCCTTCCGTAACGATATTTTCTCCAAAATCTCCGTCTTTAATCTTTAAACCCTTTTCGCGCATGATGTCCGCGCTTTCCCGGGCGAGTAAGCTGACCTGACGGTGCCATTTTCCGGCGTGGGCATCCCCCTCTAAACCAAAATGCTCAATCAGCCTGCATGTGCCGACGTCGCGCTTTTGGGTACCCTTTTTTTCACTGATACAGACGGCTACAACCTTTCCCATGATAGTATTCCCAGGGTTTTTACAATTGCTTGGCATTCTTTTCGGGTGCAGAACGCATTTATTATAGAAAAGAGAACTTTTGCAAAGTTCAGGAATTTATAATCTAAAACTAAAGTTTAGCATGATGGGTTTAAGGTGTCAAGATGATACCGGGTCTGGTTATAAATTACTTGTTTTTTGGTGGCAATATTATTAGAATTAAAAGGCTTTTATAGTTTCTAATTGTTTACGCCGTAATACATATCGCAACGCAGCCGCATCCAAATGGCCTCTCCTGTTTTACTTCCTTCACAAGGAGGGGGCGGAGGGAAGGTAAAAAACTTACACAAAAAAGGAGTTTTTATAGGGTAATACTATAAGAAAGGTAAAATTTACATGACCAGTGAGCATATAGATTTGGCAATTATTAATCGCGCAAAAGAAGATAATGTAAAACTTGTCCAGTTACAATTTACCGATATTAACGGAAATATCAAGGCCGTTACGATACCGGTAGAGAGATTCCGGGAATCCATCGAAAAAGGGATCTGGTTTGATGGGTCTTCAATTGAGGGTTTTACAAGGATCTGCGAAAGTGATATGTATCTAAAGCCTGATACGAGCACGTATGCCTTGCTTCCATGGGAGACAGAAGAAGCAACTGCCAGGCTCTTTTGTGACGTCTATATGCCTGATGGCTCCCCCTTCGAAGGAGACCCCCGTTATATCCTGAAAAGGGCAATTAAAAATGCGCGGGCAATGAACTTTGAGTATAATGTGGGACCCGAGTTGGAATTTTTCTTATTTAAACCAAAAAGCGATGGGCAGGTGGAGCCTACGCCGCACGACGTAGGAAGCTATTTTGACTTTTCGCCAAGAGACCTTGCGGGAAATGTAAGAAGGGATATCATTTTTACCCTGGAAAAAATGGGACTCGAAGTTGAAATGAGTCATCACGAAGTAGCCCCTGGTCAGCATGAGATTGACTTCAAATATGCCGAGGCATTGAAGACGGCTGAAAATGCCTTGACCTTTAAGCAGGTCGTGAAGTCCATTGCGCATCAACACGATTTATACGCCACGTTTATGCCTAAACCCATCTTTGGGGTATGTGGCAGCGGAATGCACTGTCATCAAAGTTTTTTCGATATGAAAACCCGGAAAAATATCTTCTTTGATGAAAAGGACGCTTATAAACTCAGTAAAGTGGCGAAACAGTTTGTCGCGGGGCAACTCCAGCATGTCCGTGCGATGAGTGCTATCTTATCCCCAACCGTGAATTCTTATAAAAGATTAGTGCCTGGGTATGAGGCGCCGGTATACGTTTGCTGGGGACAAAAGAATCGCTCTGCCCTCATACGGATTCCACGATTCTCCCAAGGGAGGGATCAGGCAACACGGGCAGAATTAAGATGCCCGGATCCCAGTAATAATCCATACCTCGCCCTCGCGGTAATGCTGGAGGCAGGGCTTGATGGTATTAAAAGAGACATTACACCTCCTGATCCTGTAGAAGAGAATGTTTATGAGTTCAATAAGGATGAATTAGCATATCGGAATATTGCTACCCTCCCTGGTTCCTTAAGTGAGGCCATTGAGGAATTAAAGAAGAACAAAGTAATGGAACAGGCGTTAGGTTCACATACGTACCAGATATATATTCATTCAAAAATGGCAGAATGGGATGAATACAGGATACAGGTAACCGAATGGGAACATAAAAAATATTTCGAAACAACCTACTCAAAATTAAACAAGATATAATATTAATAAAAGAAAGATTTAAGTAAGCTTTTGCTATCGTATTTTCAAAAGAGGAGTTTTGTCCTGTGGACGGCAGAAGGCTTGGTTTGCTGGCGTGGGTTTTAATTTATACACAAAAAATTTGTATAATATTATGAAAAGTTTAATTTTGTTAAGGAGTCGGATATGGACGTTGGAA
>JAUQXU010000019.1 GCA_030837935.1 Candidatus Brocadia sp. | reverse complement strand
TACCAAATAAATATAAAAATGGATGTCTTGATGATATTAGAACCTGTATTGCCTGCAATCAGGGGTGCTTTGATTCCTTGCTTAACTTTAAATCCGTTTCTTGTACCTATAATGCCATGGTGGGGCATGAGGGTGAATATGAGATAACCAGGATGAATAAACCGAAAAAGGTTGTGGTTGTGGGTGGAGGGCCGGGAGGTATGGAGGCAGCCCGTGTTCTGGCGCTAAGAGGACATAAAGTTACCCTCTATGAAAGAAATAGCTACCTGGGAGGACAATTACGATATGCCTTTATTCCTCCCGGCCGTGAGGAAATACAAAATATTATAACCTTTCTGGAAAAACAAATTTCAAAACTCGGGGTAGATATAAAAACGGGAAAAGAGGCTGATTTGCATTCCCTAATGGAAGAGCATCCTGATGCAATAATTATGGCCACGGGGGGGAATCCCATCATGCTCAACATCCCCGGAGTAAAAGGAGAAAATGTATGTGTTGCCGGCGCTGTATTGGAAGGAAAGGTATCAGTTGGGAAAGATGTAGTTATTGTTGGCGGTGGAACGGTTGGATGTGAGGTAGCCTTACATGTGGCTAAACAAGGGGCAATGAGACCAGATGTAGCCTGTTTTCTTCTGAAACATAAAGTGCTTGACGCCAAAGATGTTGTTGAATATACAACGAGGGGAAATCGAAATATCACCATTTTGGAGATGAAAAGAAAGGTCGGGGGTGGATTCGGCATATCCACTAGATGGATCATCCTCAACGAATTGAAAGATGCAGGAGTAAAAGAGATAACAGAAGTGAAAGTGAGAGAAATAGTAAGCAATCCCGGAAGAAATGGGCAAAGAAGTGGCGGAGTGTTCTATGAAAAGGACGGACAGGAACATTTTTTAAAGGCCGATACCGTTATTATTGCTGTGGGATACGGCCCCAATAATGAACTCCAGAAGCAGGTAGAAGGCAAGTTCCCAGAAACATACTTTATTGGCGACTGCGTTAAGGTGCGTACGGCACTGGAGGCCATCCATGAAGGTTTTGAAGTGGCTTTAAAGATATAGAAGCATGACAAATTTAAGTAAGTATACAGAAGGTTTGTTTAGATACATGTATTGGAAAGAATTAGACCATAGGGACAAAGGGAGGAGAAAAAGATACAGGAAGAAATACCTAAATCACAGCCACAGCAACCACAAAAGCCACTGCCTCCAAAGGGGAGACTCATAAAAGAAGGCGAAGCTCCTTCGAGGAAGAAATAGTTACAAGATTGTTCAATTAGAGGTAGTTAAGTTGATCGGGAATTTATTGAATAAAAGACAGCGATACTTTATAAAGAGTTTTTAAACGATGAAAGACATCCGCATGAATCGTGGCGATAACTCCGGTTATGACCACATCGAGTTTGAGGAAATCAAGGCTGATAATGGTAAGGCTATTGGTATTATTTCCATGAAAAAACCACCTCGGAACTCTATAGGCTCATGGCTACTGGACGCCATCTACGACAAAATGGACCAATACGAGGGAGATGACAATATCGGTGCTATTATTATTGCCAGCAAACTCAGGGGGGTATTCAGTGACGGCGCAGACAGGGATGAACTCTTCGGCTCCTGGATTTCTGGTCTTGTGGCAGAAAAAAATTATGAACGATTCAAGCGCGCCCATGAGATGTTTGTAGAAATTGAAAATTGTAAGAAACCCGTTATTGCTGCTATTAATGGAGTTACTATTGGTGCTGGTTTGGAACTTGCAATGTTGTGTGACCTGCGCATCGCATCGGAAATTTCCTTTTTTAGCCTGCCAGAGGCAAAGCCTGAATTGAGTATTATTCCAGGGCTCGGTGGTACACAGCGCCTGCCTCGTTATATAGGTGCCGCTCGTGCCAAGGAGATGCTGTTCCTGGGGAAAATGATACGGGCAGAAACGGCCATGGAGTGGGGTCTCGTCAATCAAATATCACCCAACAAAGAAGTGTTGGATCATGCAATAGCTACGGCAAAGATTCTGTTGGAAAGAGATGCAAGGGCACTCAAGGAGATGAAGAAATGTATTAACTTTGCCGGAGAGAATGATATTCTAAAAGGCATTGAATATGAGGTTGGGCTCTTTGCAGAGATGATGCGATTAAAACTCGTGAACAAAAATAAACAAGATTAAAAATCTGGTAACAGTTCAGCGCCCCCTTCTCCCCTTGACAGGCACGATGGGTGTGAACTGTTACCAGTGTTATGTGAACAGGGAAACGATTTACTCTATAACCTCAACGGTTACAGTTGTCTTCAGGCTAGCTGCCGTATCCTTGAATTTAATCCTCGCATTACCAGCCTGTCCCCTAGCCGTAATCGTAAATCTGGCTTCTCCGTTAGCGTCTGTTATCGCACTTTTCGGTACAATCGCTATGCGTTTTTTACCCGGCTTGATCTTCCATGTTATCGTTTCACCTGCAACAGGAGAACCGTCTTCGCATACTACGATTATCGTTTCTTCACCACTTTCCCAGCTTGTGAGTTGCATTGTTTTAGGAGATGCCTCAATCGAATCCGCCGCACAGGCAGGTGTTGGTAATGGTGTCGGAGACGGTGTTGCAGATATCGGCACTAATTGAAAATTGAAAACATTTTTACCCGTTTGTGGAACCGGATTACCTTCTTCAACTATGACATTCTGAGAAGCCGGTTCGTAGCCTTCTTTTGACGCTTCAATAACCTGCTGTCCGACGGGTACGCTGGTTATTTGGTACACCCCATTTGCCAGGGTAGTACCTTCTTTTCCCGTGCCAACGACTACTACTTTTGCATCGGTAATCGGAGTACCGGTTACACTGTCTTTAGCCTGGCCTGCAATGTTACCCGTTGTGCCAGGAATTGGTGTTGGTGTCCCAGGTACAGGCGTTAACTGGAAATTGAAAACGTTTTTACCCGTTTTGTCCGGGTTGCCTTCTTCAACCGTGATAACCAGAGAAGAGGAGGCGTAGTTCAGCGCTGATGCCGTTATCTCGTGCTGCCCAACCGATACGTTTGGTATTGCGTAAACACCATCTATACCTCACACAGTACTTGTCGTAGCCGTTCCACCTGTGTTGAGAGTCATTGTCACACCATTAATACCAGTTCCAGTCTGCGCATCAGTAACTCGACCAGTAACATTACCAGCCCTAATTGAGAGATCAATAAATACCTGTACTGGAACCGTACTATCACTGGTAGTTCCATTACCCAATTGGCCAAAATCATTCCGTCCCCATGCTAAAACCACACCATTTGACCTCAGTGCAAGGCAGTGAAATCCTCCAGCACCAATGGCAATGACACCGCTGAGGTTATTGACCTGTACCGGGGTAGGACTGTTGCTGGTGGTTCCGTTGCCCAATTGACCGAAATCATTGCGTCCCCATGTCCAGACCGTACCATCAGATTTTAATGCCACACTGTAAAACCACCCGCAATTAATGGCAATCACATCGCTCAAATTACTTGTCTGTATAGGGATAGCGCTGCTGTTGGTGGTTCCGTTACCTAATTGACCGAAATCGTTGCGTCCCCATGCCCAGACGGTGCCATCTGGTTTCAGTGCAAGACTGTGAAATCCTCCGGCTGATACCTGGGGATTCACTGATGCGGAAGTGATACCACCGGCGGTTACTAGTAATGAAAATACAACCGCTATGAATAGAAAAATACTTATCTTGGTCCGGACAAGGCCAAAAGATATGTTCTCATAACCGCGCTGTCTCCTTTCTGTTGTGAAGATGTTGGTTCATTGTTTGACAGTTTCTCTATAAAAATAAAACTACCTTATTAAAATGACCGATTGGTTAAAAATCCTTTTTACAAATAACCTTAAAACAAAAAAGCCTTACGGCAAAGATATTCATGTAAAACATCTTCGGCAGTAAGGCTATCTTACCATAAACGGTTGAAACAGTTGAAACCGTTTCAGCAGCTTCTAAAGACCCTTTACTTTGCGCCCCCTGATTGCTCTGTGTTTGCCTTTATCGTGATGTATTCTGTGGTGCTATTCTATTGAAACTAGAAAAATAGATACATGAACGAAGATAAAAACAATTTAAGTATTATCTCACAACTTAATCAATTAAGTATACTGAGAAGGTTCATGGATTGTGATTTTATTTTGGAATTCCTAACGATAGATTTAATACTATTCTATGAAAATGCTATGAATCCCGTAGGGATGAAATGATTATAGACGATAGCATAAAAAACCGATGATAAACCTCTAAGGGGTAATATAATCGTTTTTCCGTGAAATGCCCGGCGCATCCATTATGTCATCCCCTTGGGATTAGGTGTTGTTTTCGGTTTTTTCATCTATAATCATTTTACCCCATTTTTAATAAATCACAATGAATGCACACGTTTAGTATAGATATATAAGGAAAGAGTTTAAAGAACCGAAAGGCTATTATCAGAAAAACAATCAGGCTTTATATAAAAAAGATGGACATTAAAAGTCAGTTTATCTATTACTTTGCCAAAAATCAATCTAATATAAGAAGAAATAAAATTGTTGATGGAACAATGCTTGCTGAGGACGGTATTGTCTCTTTGGAAGAAACTGTTGAAATTGTCTTAGTTTATATTTTCTTGACAGATTAGTGATTGATAACTATCTTGATGTTTAATTGGTTTTAATCGTTAAGGTTTTTTTGATACACTCCTTTAGGAGATATACGAGTGGAATACACAGGTGAAAAAAATATTCCTAGTGAACCGATGGGGAAGACTGGTGATCCATGTGTAATGGTCATCTTTGGGGCTTCAGGTGACCTGGCCAAGCGTAAGCTTATTCCCGCGCTTTACAATTTGGCAAACGAACGTTTACTGTCTAAAGAGTTTGCCATCGTCGGATTTGCCCGCAGTGGGATGAGTCACGAAGAGTTCCGTGAGAAGATTAGCCAGGATATAAAAGAGTTTGCCACGAGTCCGGTTGATCCAGACCTGTGGAATTGGTTTGTTCAGCGGCTCTATTATTTGCCGGGGGATATTCAGGATCCAAATGCCTACCTGCGGCTTCAGAGCCTGTTATCAAAAGTGGACAAAGGACATGGCACCCGGGGGAATTATCTTTACTATCTTGCGACGGCTCCTGATTTATTTTCACAAATTATTCAGCAAATCGGTGAAGCAGGACTCGCACGCGAAGAGAATGGCTGCTGGCGGCGGGTTATCATCGAGAAGCCTTTCGGACGCGACATCGAGTCTGCCCGCGCTCTTAACCACGAAATCAGGAAAGTGCTGAGTGAAAGTCAGATATATCGCATAGATCATTACCTTGGTAAGGAAACCGTGCAAAATATCATGGTCTTCCGTTTTGCCAACGGTATCTTCGAACCTATTTGGAATCACCGCTACATTGACCATGTGCAAATAACGGTTGCTGAGGATATCGGTGTGGGACAGCGTGGTGACTATTATGACCAAGCGGGAGCGCTGCGGGACATGGTGCCGAACCATATCTTTCAGCTAGTAACCTTGACAGCAATGGAACCACCGATCTCTTTTGAAGCTGATGCCGTGCGCGACGAACAGGTCAAGATCTTGCGTGCTATCCAGTCCATATCTCCAGAAGAAGTTCTTAAGTATACGGTAAGGGGGCAGTATGGAGAAGATACGAGCAAAGGTCAGCGTGTGCCTGCTTATCGGGCTGAACCCAGTGTTCCGGCCGACTCCTTTACAGAGACGTTTGTGGCGCTGAAGCTGTACATAGATAACTGGCGCTGGGCGAACGTACCATTTTACTTACGGACTGGCAAACGACTTCCCTGTCGTGTTACCGAGATTGCCATTCAATTCAAGCGTGCCCCCTTTGTGTTGTTCCGTAAAACCAGCGTAGAGCACCTGAAGCCAAACCTGCTAG
>JAUQXU010000003.1 GCA_030837935.1 Candidatus Brocadia sp. | reverse complement strand
CGGTTTGGGAAGCCGCGATGGCTGCAAGTCATTATAAAGTGGATAACCTATGCGCCATTCTCGATCAAAATGGATTACAGATTGACGGGTCTATTCACGAAATTATGTCATCGCACCCGATTCCTGATAAATGGCGAGGTTTTGGCTGGCACGTAATTGAAATTGATGGACATAATTACGAATCCATCCTGGCCGCCTATGATGAATCAGAGAAGATTAAAGGACGGCCAACGGTCATTGTGGCAAAAACCGTGAAAGGAAAGGGGGTGTCTTTTCTGGAAAACCAGGTTGATTGGCATGGGAAGGCCCCTTCAAAAGAAGAGTCGGAACGTGCGCTGGCTGAATTATAAATGATGAAAATATAAAATGACTGAACTGATTGCTACGCGTCAGGCATATGGTGACGCATTGATAGAACTGGGAGAGAAAAACAAAGACATTGTAGTACTGGATGCCGACCTCTCAAAGTCCACAACTACCGCCAAATTTGGCAAGAAATACCCAGAAAGGTTTTTTAATATGGGAGTTGCCGAGGCTAATATGATGAATACGGCTGCAGGATTGGCCACATGTGGGAAAATACCTTTTGTGAGCAGCTTTAGCATCTTTGCCACAGGCAGGGCATGGGAACAGATCAGGAATACCATCTGTTACAGCGGACTTAATGTGAAAATTGTTGCCACACATAGTGGCGTATCTGTCGGGCCTGACGGGGCGTCACACCAGTGCATAGAAGATCTTTCCCTGATGCGAACGATTCCAACCATGACGGTTATTGAACCGTGCGATGCGGTTGAGACAAGAAAGTCCATCTTGGCGGCAGTAGATTACAAAGGTCCGGTATATATCCGATTGGGTAGGGCT
The DNA here is from genome assembly GCA_030837935.1 of Candidatus Brocadia sp. Taxonomy (GTDB): domain Bacteria; phylum Planctomycetota; class Brocadiia; order Brocadiales; family Brocadiaceae; genus Brocadia. The sequence continues at coordinate 6,216 of JAUQXU010000003.1, read as the reverse complement.
GCTGTGCCCGTAATTACAAAAAAGGAAGACCCGTACGCCATCGGGAAAGCAAATATCCTCAGGATGGGAGATGATGTGGCAATTGTCGCCTGTGGAGCATTGGTGGTTAACGCACTCACAGCAGCTGACATGCTGCTAAAGGAGGGAATCAGGGCGATGGTAGTTAATATGCACACCGTAAAACCAATAGATCAGGAATTGTTGGTGAAGGTTGCAAAGCAAGTGAATGCCTTAGTAACTGCTGAACAGCATGTGCTGGACGGTGGTTTGGGCAGTGCCATTGCATCGATAGTAGCGCGAAACCATCCTGTACCTGTAGAAATGGTCGGTATTGATAATCGGTTTGGCCAATCGGGAGAACCTGATATACTCTTTAAGGAATATCACCTCTTGCCGGAAGATATTGTTTTGGCAGTAAAACGGGCTATACCGCGTAAGAAAAAATGAGAAAACGGTTGTACATTTCTTTATTGCTCATAACCCTCATATCAACGAGCGTCGTTTCGTTCGGACAAGATAACCCTTTTAAAAAGCCTCAGATTGAACTAAACGAGGGTGTTAAACAACCCAAAGTGAGTGTTTATGAGGAATTTGAGGAGTTTATCAGGGTCGTAAAAGAATTACAAGACAAGTATGTTGACGAAATAAAGCTAAACACTATTCTTACGAATGCATATCGTGGCATGCTTTCCGGGTTGGACCCCTATAGTCAATATTTTAATGCTGAAGAGTTAGAAGATCTCAAGATTGAAACAGAAGGCGAATTTGAAGGGCTCGGAATTGAGGTGGTTATAAAGGATGGGTTATTGATTGTAATTACACCGTTACTTGATTCTCCTGCATTTAAAGCCGGAATATTGGTTGGGGATCGAATCATCAGAGTTGATGGTGTATCTACAGAAAACATGAGTATCCGCGAAGTTATAAAAAGGCTTCGGGGCAAGTTGGGGACGAAGATTACCCTGACCGTTGTTCACGAAGGTGATGCCACACCTGCAGATATTACCATTGAACGTGCGAAAATTTATGTAAATAGTATCCGGGGTGCGAGAATTGTAGACGATGAGTATAAGATCGGTTATCTTGCCGTAGCAAATTTTCAGGAGAATACTACAAAAGATCTGGATATAGCCATTCAGGATATGTTGAAAAAAGGAATGAAAAGTTTGATATTGGACTTACGATTTAATCCTGGTGGTTTATTAAATGTTGCTGTTGAGATGGCTGATAAATTCCTTGATAAGGGTGTGATTGTTTCTACGCGCGGGAGAGATAAGACACAGAATTATGTATATCAGGCCCATAAGAAGGGGACGTATCCTATTTTCCCTTTGGTGGCCCTGGTAAATAACGGAAGCGCAAGCGCATCGGAAATTGTGGCGGGCGCCCTCAAGGATCACAAACGCGGCTTGCTCCTGGGGGTTAAAACCTTTGGCAAGGGGTCGGTACAGAGCTTAATTCCTGTTGGAGATGGGAAGGCTGCCTTGAAATTGACAACTGCACGGTATTATACACCTTCAGGAGTGTGTATCCATGAAAAAGGAATTGAACCCGATATAAAGGTTCCGCTCAGCCTTATTGAAATGAAGGCTTTGCATGAACATTTATCTATGCTTAATATAGATCGCAAAGTGAATGACGTCACGGAAAAGGAGTCTGTGCGGAAAGGAACATTTGAGGAAAAAGAGAAGCAACAACATTACGAAGACATCCAGCTCCAAAGAGCTGTGGATATCCTGAAAGGCATTGATGTTTATGCGAAGGGTGCACGTACTCGTTAAAGAGTTAAAAATGGTTTTTGAATGGTGAGTATTTTATTTGAGGCAGGAATATTTCCTGCCTTTTTTATGTATGCTAATTCTTGGTATTGAAACATCCTGTGATGAGACATCGGCTGCTGTCGTAAGAAATGGGAAAGAGATACTATCGAGTATCATTCTGTCTCAAGATGCTTTGCATCGTCATTTTGGCGGTGTGGTTCCAGAAATTGCCTGTCGCGCACACTTAGAATCTATCATTGGTATTATTGACAATGCCCTTCTTGATGCAAAAATACCGCTTGATGAAATTGATGCAATTGCTGTTGTGAATAGGCCAGGGCTGATTGGCTCCTTGCTTATTGGTGTGACAGCAGCTAAGACGTTGAGTATGGTACTGGACATACCTTTCATAGCCATAGATCACCTCCATGCCCATATCTATGCAAATAACCTTGAAAGTGATGATATCCGGTATCCCACGATCAGCCTTGTCGTCTCGGGAGGACATACCATACTTTTTTTGTCAGAAAGTGAAACAAAGCATATACCCCTGGGCTGGACGATTGATGATGCGGCTGGTGAGGCGTTTGACAAGGTATCAAAGATACTGGGTCTTGGTTATCCCGGTGGGCCTGTCATTGATAGGCTTGCGAGACAAGGGAATCATCGTGCAGTGAAATTTCCAAGGGCTTATCTTGAAAAGGATTCACTTGATTTTAGTTTCAGCGGGTTGAAAACAGCGGTACTCTATTACTATCAGGGGCAAGACTTAAAGTCGTCCAAATCAAAAACAGTGAGTAATCAAGATGTCTCAGATATTGCAGCAAGTTTTCAGGAAGCAGTGGTCGATGTCCTGGTGGACAAAATTGTCCTGGCATCAAGGATGTACAACGTCCGCGGAGTGCTCACGGGTGGCGGGGTGGCTGCTAACTCCAGGCTTCGTCAGAGGTTGAAAGACAAATCGAAGGAGTTGTCTATCCCCGTTTATTGCCCATCCGTAAGATTATGCACAGATAATGCCGCTATGGTGGCGGGGCTTGCTTATAAGAAGTATTTAGAAGGGGATATTTCATGCCTTGATCTCGAAGCCATTCCCTAGTGCAGATGAAAGCAAAATAAACGAACAAGGTAAATGACCGTGGAAAGTAGATATGGATACTGACGTCATAAAACAATTGTTGGAAGATTATAAGGCCGGTGCAGTGTCAATACATGATGTCCTTGGGAAAATCAGGGAACTGCCTTATAAAGACATGGGTTTTGCTAAGGTGGACAGTCATCGTAAAATTCGTTGCGGTTTTCCTGAGGTCATTTTTTGCCTGGGTAAGACCCCTGGGCAGGTGGTAAAGATAGTAGCACATATCGTCTCAGGTGGGAACGATATGCTTGCGACCCGGGCAAGCATGGAGATTTACGAGGCTGTTTCCCGGGAATTCCCAAATGCTGTTTACCATGAACAGGCAAGGACAATTACCATACGAACAACCCGTCGAAAACCCCACAAAGGACTCATCCTGATCATAACAGCAGGTACCTCTGATATACCAGTTGCTGAGGAAGCACGGATAACGGCTGAAATCATGGGTAATAATGTGCAGGTGTTGTATGATGTCGGAGTTGCCGGTATTCATCGGTTAATGAAAAGTCATGGCGAATTGCTAAAGGCCAACGTAATTATCGTAGTAGCAGGAATGGAAGGTGCATTGGCAAGTGTAGTGGGAGGTCTGGTAGACTGTCCTGTCATTGGTGTACCTACAAGTATTGGTTATGGAGCCAGCTTTTCTGGAATTGCCCCACTTTTATCCATGCTGAATAGTTGCGCCTCTGGTGTTTCTGTTGTGAATATTGACAATGGCTTTGGGGCGGCTTATGTCGCCTCTTTGATCAATAGAACAAAAAAATAATGTGTTTTTACAGCACAGACGCTATCATAATCTGAAGAGCATGAGACTCAAACGGGCATTACTAAATAATTTTGGTGAGAGCAGGCTCGTTAATGGAATCAGGAGAATTTCCTTATAACTCCGTGGCTTCTGTGAACTCTGCGGCTGAAAAGGTAAGGTAATTTTATGTACGAAGTAAAAGCATTACCGAAGATTCATTCCAGAATGCCCGATACTCACAAGGGGAACTATGGGAGGGTATTGGTGCTGGCTGGTTCCAGTGGCATGACTGGAGCCGCATGTCTCTGTAGTAGTGCAGCTCTGCGTGCCGGCGCCGGAGTTGTAACTCTGGGAATCCCGGAGAGTCTTCACGGAATAGTGGCATCCAAACTAACCTGCATCATGACGCATCCCTTGCCAGAAACCCATGTAAAAACTTTGTCGGATTTGGGACGTCAGGACATCCTCGATTTTTCACAGCGGTTTGATGTGGTTGCCATCGGCCCTGGCTTGTCTCAGCACCAGGAGACGAAGAAGTTGGTGCTCTGGCTATTGAAATCTCTGGACATCCCTCTGGTGTTGGATGCTGATGGTATTAATGCACTGGCAGATAACCCGGAGGTATTACATCAGGTAAAAAAACAGATCATACTTACACCACATCCTGGTGAAATGGCGCGCCTCATAGGGGTATCCTCAACTCAGGAAATTCAATCAAGACGGTTAGAAGTTTCTCAGATGTTTGTGAGGGGCAGGGATAATGTCACCCTGGTGTTGAAAGGGCATCATACTATCGTCATGAATGAGGAGAAGTTCTATGTAAATAAGACAGGTAATCCCGGAATGGCCACGGCCGGGGCTGGAGATGTATTGACGGGCATGATCTCCGCTTTTTTGGGGCAAAAATACACACCCTTTGATGCAGCCCAGTTGGGTGTATATTTGCACGGGTTGGCAGGGGATCTTGCTGCCCGGGAGGTGGGTGAAATTTCGCTGATTGCTACGGATATACTGGATAAATTACCAAATGCGCTTATTGTCTATAGAGAAAATTCGTGTATATGAAAAGATTGTTAATCGCGGTTGTACTTGTGTGGGTTTCCAGCTCGTTATATGCAGAAAATTATGATTGTTATACCCCTCAGGGGACTGTCAAGGACCGATTGGGGGAAGGAATTGAGTATGCGCAGCAGGGTATAGATATTTGTATCCGTAATTTTGCTGCCCTGGACATTGCAAAAGAGTTAGTTGTCGCAAGAGATAAGGGTATTCGGGTGCGTGTAATAATTTTAGAATATAGTGGCAAAGAAAGAGGCCCACTGGCAGAGACATTAATGCAGAAAGGATTCGATATCAGGATTCTTAATGCTTCCATTAGTGATGCGGATGTGCAGGAATTTATTTTATTAGATGACAGGGTATTGGTAACAGGGGTGTATAATTGGTTGGCCTATCAGAATAGAAACATACGTAACGAGGTTCTGTTTTATTACGATCTTGATAGAATCCGTGCCTGCAAGGAGAAATTTTATACCCTATTTGCAGAAGGAGAGCCCATTCCTTTTCTCGATAATCGAAAGGAATGGACTGCAACCACGGATCCCACGGTGTCTGCCACTCCTTCTCATATCACGGATGCAAGACGAAATTCTCAGGACATTATTTTTGATAAGAGTCCAGAGACCACTGAGAAATCTTCAGGGGCTGTTTTGGATGTACAATCGAAAGATTTCATGGATATTTCTTTCGATGAGTTGGATAAGCAATTTGGTAAAGAGAGCTTGCTGTCTCGTTCTGAAAAAAATGAATTATGGAAGAAATATAAGGGTAAATATGTTCGCTGGCAGGGGATTGTGATTTATAAAGGAATGGGACGTGTGGACTGGAACCATATTGGGGTAAGCCGTTACGATGGCAGAGGGGCTGAAGTAGAAATCATATTTGATTGGAGGATGTTCGAGAAGGTAATGGACGTAAACGTAGGAAAGAAGATTACCTATAGTGGCAAATTGGTTTCTCGACCAATAGTTAATGCCCCTTATCGTCTGGATGATGGAAATATAGAATAGTTTTGAAGAGCAAAGTGAGGTTGCAGTTATGAAAAAGATTACGGCAATTGTGAGAGAGGATAGGTTTGCAATGGTGAAGGATGCTTTATTAGATTTCGGATATCCTGGTATGACGGTAACCGAAGTAAAGGGACATGGGCATCAAAAGGGTATTACCGAGCAGTGGCGCGGAAGGACATTTAAGACAGACTTCTTAAAGAAAATACAGATGGAAATGGTGGTTATGGATAAGGATGTTGAAGAAATCGTGCAATGTATTGTAAAAGAGGCCAAAACAGGCAACATCGGTGATGGGAAGATTTTTATTTCGCCCATTGAGAATGTTGTCCGTATTCGTACTGGAGAAAGCGGAGATAAGGCTATCTAGTGTTTGAACGGAAACACCCCAAAGCCAAGTGGAATAAGGCAAAGCAGGTGGAAATAGGTAATGAAGAGCGTTGAATAATACCGAGAGATAGGGTAAAATATGGCGAAAACAAAGGGATTCTTGTGTGAAAGGGTCCA
>JAUQXU010000198.1 GCA_030837935.1 Candidatus Brocadia sp. | reverse complement strand
GATACCGATAAAGTGTAATACCGACACAGCACTTTTCTTGGGCTTAACGAAGATATTGATGGATGAGAAACTGTATGATGCAGATTATGTGAAGAAATTTACCGATTTCCCTTTACTCGTTAGGACGGATACCTTGAAGAGACTGCAAGCCAAGGATATCTTCCCCGATTATAAATTGGAAGACATTTCGCATGGTCCCAGTTACAAGATTCATGGTTTACACGATGACCAGAGGGAAATTCTGGGAGATTTCGTTGTATGGGATGCCAAGACGAATGGTCCAAAACCGATTACCAGGGATGACGTCGGTGATAAACTGGTGGCTAAAGGGATTGATCCTGTACTCGATGGTACATTTAAGGTAAAAACTGTTGATGGTAAAGAGGTCGAGGTCATGCCTCTCTTTGAGATGTATAAAATACACCTTAAAGATTATGATATCGACAGCGTAGTCGAAATGACAAACTCTCCAAAAGAGTTAATCGTAAGGTTAGCGCACGACATTGCGACTATAAAACCAGTGGCAATCCATTACGGTGAGGGTATCAATCACTGGTTCCATGCAACGTTAATGAATAGGTCGACATACTTACCATTAATGTTAACTGGGAATGTTGGTTATATGGGTTCTGGCTCACATACCTGGGCAGGAAATTATAAGGCTGGTAATTTCCAGTCAGCAAAGTGGTGTGGACCTGGTTTCTATGGATGGGTTGCTGAAGATGTGTTTAATCCAAATCTCGACCCAGACGCACCAGCGATGGATTTAAAGGTAAAAGGTCGTGCCTACGACGAAGAAGTCGCTTACTGGAACCATAATGATAGACCATTGATTGTTAATACGCCAAAATACGGCCGTAAGGTCTTCACGGGTAAAACGCACATGCCAACTCCAACAAAGATCATGTGGTTTACCAACGTAAACCTGGTCAATAATGCAAAGCATGTGTATCAGATGCTAAAGAATGTCAACCCCAATATTGAGCAGATTATGTCTACCGATATAGAGATGACGGGTTCCATTGAGTATGCAGACTTTGCATTCCCTGCCAATTCCTGGATGGAGTTTGAAACACACGAGATTACCAGTTCATGTTCAAATCCGTTCTTCCAAATATGGAAGGGTGGTATAAGGCCAATCAATGATTCCAAGGATGATGTGATGATTATTGCTGGTATGGCGGCTAAACTGGGTGAATTGCTCAGGGATATGAGATTCAGGGACTTCTGGAAATTCGCACTAGAGGGCAGACCAGAGGTGTATATCAACAGGTTGCTGGATGGTAGTACGACTTCGAAGGGGTATACTTTTGATGATATAGTAGCTGGTAAATACGGCGAACCTGGCGTTGCCCTGTTAAATTATAGGACTTACCCAAGGCAACCATTCTGGGAACAGATACACGAAAGTCTTCCATTCTATACACCAACAGGAAGACTGCAGGCTTACAATGATGAATCAGAGATCATTGAGTATGGTGAAAATTTCATCGTACATCGTGAAGGGCCGGAAGCAACTCAGTACTTACCAAACGTGATTGTAAGTACCAATCCATATATCCGTCCTGATGATTATGGAGTGCCGGAGAGTGCAGAGCACTGGGATGAGAGAACGGTAAGGAATATCAAGAAATCATGGGCTGAGACAAAACAATCAAAGAACTTCCTGTGGGAGAAAGGATATAAGTTCTTTTGTGTAACACCTAAATCCAGACATACGGTGCACTCGCAGTGGGCAGTAACAGACTGGAACTTTATCTGGAATAACAATTTTGGTGATCCTTACAGAATGGATAAGAGAATGCCGGGTGTTGGTGAGCATCAAATTAATATAAACCCGCAGGCGGCGAAAGATTTGGGCATTAATGACGGCGATTATGTTTACGTCGATGCTAACCCGGCCGATAGGCCATACGAAGGCTGGAAGCCTAATGATCCGTTCTACAAGGTATCTAGGCTTATGCTGAGGGCAAAGTATAATTCATCCTATCCTTACGGGGTAACGATGATTAAACACTCTTCGTGGATTGCAACGGAAAGGAGTGTGAAGGCTCATGAAACCAGACCGGATGGCAGGGCATTATCAGCGGGTACTGGTTATCAGTCTAGCTTCCGTTATGGTTCTCAGCAGAGCATCACCAGGGATTGGTCAATGCCGATGCACCAACTTGATAGCTTGTTCCACAAAGCAAAGATTGGTATGAAGTTTGTTTTTGGTTTCGAGGGTGATAATCACGGTATCAATACTGTTCCAAAAGAAACGTTGGTGAAGGTTACCAAGGCAGAGGATGGTGGTATTGGTGGTAAGGGATTATGGGATCCGGCAAAAACCGGATATACCACAGGTAACGAAAATGACTTCATGAAGAAGTATCTTAACGGTGAGTTGATAAAAGTGGAAAAGGCTTAATACGCGTGTAATAAAAGTGAGCTAACAGATGGATGGAAAACATTTGTTAGCTCGCTTATTTTTAGAAATTTTTATTGCGGATAGGAGGAGACAAAGGATTTATGAAAAAATATCTTATTTCTGGTATTCTTGCGATTTCATGTATCGCATTTTCATCGAACTCAGTTGTGTGGGCACAAGCAGAAGAAAAGAAGGCATTGACTCCTGAGGAAGCGGCCGAAGCAATGAAGAAACTTGAGGAGGCGCAGCAAAAATTAAAGAAAGTGGTCAGGAATTTGCCTAAGGTAGACAACGCGGGATCCATTACGGGTGTTGTAACTTGTCAAAAGATGAGGAATAATGCTGACGCTATTGTTTTTATTGAAAAAGTAGGGGACAATAAGTTTGATCCTCCCACAGATCATGCGGTTATTGACCAGTTAAATCTTACTTACGTGCCTCGTGTTGTAGCCTTACAGAAAGGCACCACGGTAGACTTTCCAAACAGCGATGCGGTTCGTCATAACGTTTTTTCTCCTCCCACTGCAGCCTTACAATTTAACTTGGGGACATATCCTACGGGCGTTGTGAAGGAGGTGCTTTTTGATGTTACAGGTGAGACGCCGCTCCTTTGCAATGTTCACAGTGAAATGGCCGGCTATGCTGTCTCTTTTGAGAATCCTTATTTTGCAATGACGGATAAAGATGGAAACTATACCATTGAAGGGGTTCCTCCCGGCAAGTACGTAGTAAAGACATGGCACGAGAAACTTAAGGAGATATCGCAGGATGTTACGGTAGAGGCAGGAAAGGCAACTACTGCAAATTTTGATTTAAAAAGAAGAAGATGATTTGTGAGTTAAGTTAGTTGATGTATTGGTTTTGGCAAGTATGTTCTTATAATTCCAGTGAGATCGTAAAATCTCACTGGAATTTTTTTTTGATCAGAAAGCGGTTGAAATAAAGACTAGCGACGATTGTAACCTTTAGTGACGGCCCTCTGTCTTGAAATTAACAATTGAAAAATTAGTAAAATATTCATATAATCAATATTTTGATATATTCAGCGTGCTTTGCAGGTAATGTAAGTTTCTGTATGTTTTTCTGTCTCGCTTAGTTAAGTAATAGAAATTATGATTCAGAGGCGTAAAACTCGCGTGGTTAATGTTGGTGGTGTTTTGGTTGGTGGAGGTAATCCTATTTCCATTCAGACCATGACCAAGACACATACCGAGGACATAGACGCTACAGTCCGACAGATTAAAGAACTGGAGGCGGCTGGATGCCATATTATTCGGGTGGCGGTACCTACAATTGTTACGGCAAAGTGTCTGGGTGCTATTAAAAAACAGATACGCATTCCGCTTGTTGCCGATATCCATTTTGGGCATCACCTTGCTCTTGAGGCTATAGCCCAGGGGGTTGATAAAATACGAATCAATCCGGGAAATATGAAGGACAGAAAAAAGCTTGAAGAGGTAGTACTTGCCGCTAAAGATAAGGGTGTTCCTATTCGTATCGGAGTTAATTCGGGTTCCGTGCGCGGCGAAGGGGAAGAACACGAAAAGTTAACCACGTTGATGGTAAAGACTGTCTTAAGATATTGTGAACACTTTGAATCACTGGGATTTAAAGACATTGTATTGTCACTCAAGGCGTCAGATGTCCCTTCAACTCTGGATGTCTATAGGTCAATTGCAACCCAATGTGATTATCCGCTGCACTTAGGTGTTACGGCAGCAGGACCACCGAGCTTGGCGACAATTAAGTCTGCTATTGGTATCGGAGGTTTACTCTCCGAAGGCATTGGTGACACCTTGCGGGTTTCTTACACGGGCGCGTCGGAATTAGAGGTAAAGGCTGGATATGATATTCTTGAAGCACTGGGCATTTACAAGCGCCGTGGAGCTGAACTTATTTCCTGTCCCACGTGTGGACGCTGTGAAATAGATTTGGTGAATATTGTAGAGCAGGTCAGGCAGCGTTTGCCGGATGATAAAAAGCATTTACAAATTGCTATCATGGGATGTGTGGTGAATGGACCAGGAGAAGCGCGGGAGGTTGATATTGGTATTGCAGGAGGCAAAGGGTTTGGATTCCTTTTTAAGAAGGGTGAGAAGGTGCGAAAGATACCGGAAGGCCGGATGGTAGATGAACTTTTGGAAGAAATTGCCCACATGGCGTAACTATGAAAAATATTGTTGTCCTTGGTTCTACAGGTTCTATTGGTAAAAATACCTTAGAAGTTGTTCGAAATTTAAAGGATAAATTCCGGGTGGTTGGTTTATCTTCAAACTCACAATGGGAGTTGCTTGCAGAGCAAGTCGAAGAATTCAAGCCCAAATATGTTGCCTTAAATGATTGCGAATCAGTTGAAAAGCTAAAGCGTCGCTTTCATAACAGTCACTTAAATATATTTACCGGAAACAATTGTCTTAAAGAAGTTGTTTTGAAAAACGATGTAGATGTTGTGGTTTCAGCCGTTGTGGGTGCGGTCGGCTTACCTGCGGCTATTGCTACCATAGAGCAAGGGAAGACGCTTGCTTTGGCCAATAAAGAATCGCTGGTTATGGCCGGGCATATTGTAATGCCGCTGGCCAAAAAAGATCAAATATTACCCGTAGACAGCGAACACAGTGCGATATTCCAGTCTCTTCATTCTGGTAAGCGATGTGAGGTTAAGCGGGTTATTATTACTGCGTCTGGGGGGCCATTTTATGATTACCCCATGGAAAAACTCTCTGATGTGAAACCTGCACAGGCCCTCAAGCATCCTACGTGGCAAATGGGACAGAAGATCACCATAGATTCGGCCACACTGATGAATAAAGCATTGGAGATTATTGAAGCTAAATGGCTATTTGATCTGAAGATCGAACAAATCGATGTTGTGATACATCCGCAATCAATCATCCACTCTATGGTGGAATTTTGCGACGGGTCAGTTATTGCCCAGATGGGGATGCCGGACATGAAGGTGCCAATCCAGTATGCCTTAACATATCCAGAAAGAAGTCCGCTTCCGGTTCGAGCGTTGGATTTATCGAGTATAGGAAGTCTTACATTCAAGAAGCCAGACATGGAGAAATTTCCGGCTTTGCGGCTTGGTTATCAGGCTGCTAAGGAAGGCGGTACGATGGGGGCTACGCTCAATGCTGCCAATGAGGTGGCAGTGCAAGCGTTTCTGAATGGCCAAATTCAATTCACAGAGATTGCTTCATATGTAGAAAAGGTGATACATAATCATCGTTTTATTAAAAACCCTTGCCTCGAGGATATACTGGCAGCAGACGCCTGGGCAAGACAGGAGATTAAAAAATGCCTTACATAAACGTATCGACCAATGTAGTACTTGTCATCTTAGGTATTGGCCTGCTTATCTTTGTCCATGAATTAGGGCACTTTCTTATGGCAAAAAAGATAGGAGTCCGCGTGCTGGCCTTTTCCTTGGGTTTTGGGCCTGCAATATTTAAAAAACAATGGGGAGAAACGGAGTATCGGCTTTCTTTATTTCCGCTGGGTGGCTATGTCAAACTGGCTGGTGAAGGTCCGGAAGAAGAAAAGAGTGGTTCTCCTTGGGAATTTTCCTCCAAGAGTATAGGACAGCGTGCCTCAGTACTGGTGGCGGGAGTTGGATTAAATGCGGTTTTAGCGTTTATTGCTTTTATTGTTGCCTTCCAGATTGGTGTACCTTTTATTACGCCAGAGGTAGGGCAGGTCATGCCTGGTTGGCCAGCCTGGGAGGCTGGAGTTCAGCGTGGGGATAAAATCGTTGAGGTTAATGGAAGCAGTGATCCTGATTTTGAAGACCTTTTTACGATTGTTGCCCTGAGCAATCCATCTGACGGTGTAAATCTTAAAGTTGAGCGGGATAATAAGACATTTGATGTAAATGTTGTACCTAAGTACGATGCGGAGCATGGTATCCAACGCATAGGAATTATGCCGGCTACCAGCCTGGAAATTGATAAGATATTTGCCTTTGAAAATAACTACTCCCCGGCTCGTGATGCAGGCATAGAGGTCAAGGATGTCCTAGTTGCCGTAAATGGCAAAAGGATTTCTACAGAGGATGAGTTTCGGGAGGTTGAGGCTGTAAGTCCCGCGAAAGAGATTGCGATTACTGTGCTGCGAGATAATAAAGAAGTTGAGCTTAAAGTGACTCCTTTTAAGTCTACCAGACTGATGCTTGGTCTCTCCGGCGCTATGGCAATACTCGATGGTGTAAAAAATAATAGTCTAGCAAACAAAGCAGGTTTTATAAAAGGCGATGAGATTATCGAAGTGAATTCGCAGCCTGTGATGGGTTTTACTGATATCAGGAAGCAGGTTATCGACTCTGAAGAAAAAACGTGCATCTTTACGGTTAAAAGGAATGACAAGATAACCCTCATTCATGTATCGCTTGATGACGAAAAGGCAAAAGAGGAATTTATAGGCGGACTTACCCCTTTTTATGGACTGAAGGTGGATTCGCTTGTTGAGGGGTTTCCCGCAGAAAAGATCGGACTAAAACCCGGCGATAGGATTGTTTCGCTTGACGAGAAAGAGATAAAAGATTGGAATGCCCTCCTGCAGATGGTGATGGCGAGTCAGGGGAAACCGATGGTAATTGAGTGGGTGCGTGGCAGTGAGCGATTTGTATCTACTATTGAACCCCAAAAGGATGAAAAGAATGCAGTCGGAAGTATTGGGGTAAAATTTCGGGAAAAAACGGTAATAAAGCAATATGGCCTGTTTGGTTCGTGCCTTGTGGGCACGAAAAAGGCTATTATCAACGTGCAGAGATTGTATCTGACCGTAAAGGGATTTTTCTCACAAAGACTTTCAACAAAGAATGTGGGTGGATTTATTCTTATCGCTCAGGCGTCTTACGAATCTGCAAAGGTGGGTTTTGGTAAATTGGTTTATTTTCTCGGTATCTTAAGTCTCCAGCTTGCGCTGTTGAATATTTTACCTGTTCCTGTACTGGATGGCGGCCATCTGTTATTTTTAGCTATTGAACGAATCAAAGGTTCTCCCGTGAGTCAAAGAACACTCTCCATTGCTCAGTATATAGGTTTCGGTCTTATTATTACCCTGGTCATTTATGCTACACGGAACGACATCATGCGGTTGCTGACGCTTTAGCAAATGACTTCACGCTCTGTCCTTTATTAACATGGCCGAACTAATCGACATCACCATTCCGGGACAGAAAAAAAATTACTCCTTAAAAGATATCACCATTATTGGTCGGGCATCCACTACCGATATCCAGCTTGATGACCTCATGGTTTCTCGTCATCATGCAAAAATCAGTAAATCTGATGAAGGATATATTATTGAGGATCTGTCCAGCCGGAATGGGGTCTTCCTAAATAATGAACGCATAATTACTTCCCAAGTCATTCCAGACAGCGGTCAGATCTGTATCGGGCCATATACCCTTATCTTCAGAAACACCGAATCGATACATTCGGATTGCACGGCATATCCTTCCAGCGGGTACACACAGATTATCATGGCCTCAAAAGATCCCGTATCAAGTGGAACTATTGGCGAGAAAATTTGCCATGAGACCGCTGGCAAAGAGGAGTTTGAGAAATTACAAAAAAGCTTAAAAATCTTCCAGAATATTACTAAGGCAATCGATAATATTTTCGATATTGATGTATTACTGAAAGAGATTATACAGATTATATTTTCCGTGTTTCCCCACGCCGGACGATGCTTTGTAGCTTTACAAGATCCCGGGGAGGCCAAATTGACCATTCGAACGATTCAATCAAGGGACCCGACTCTGGCAGCGGAAGAGAATCTCCTGAGCCAAACGATAGCCCATCGTGCCATCGGGGAACGAAAATCGTTACTCATTATGGACACACAAATGGATTCCAGGGTCAGTGTGAGTATAAAGATGATTGGCGCTAATTCTATCCTGTGTGCTCCCCTCATATGCCCTCAAAAGACGTTAGGTATATTACAAATAGAAAGCAAGAGTAAAAGCTACGAGTTTTCTAAGGCAGACTTGGATCTTTTTACCGGCATTGCGTCTCAGGTGGCATTGCTAATTTATAATGCAGAACTCCTTGATGTCCTTAAAAAGGCAAAGGAACGCGCCGAATTTGAAAATAAAAATCTCAAGAAACAGCAAAAGGTTTACTCTTCTTTCGACGATATTGTTGGTAAGAGTTTAAAGATCACAGAGACATTAGAATTAGTGAAAAAGGTCAGTAACTCCCCTTATAGCATCCTTATTACCGGTGAGAGCGGTACGGGAAAGGAAGTAATCGCTAAGTCCATCCATTACAACAGTTCGAGGTCTGGTCAGCCCTTTGTGGTTTTAAACTGTGCTGCAATTCCAAGAGATTTAATCGAGAGTGAACTCTTTGGTTTTGAAAAAGGGGCATTTACGGGTGCGATGGAGACTAAGCAGGGGCTTTTTGAGGTGGCGGACAAGGGGACAATTTTTCTTGATGAAATTGGGGAAATGCATGTTCATACCCAGGCAAAACTTCTGCGTGTCTTGCAGGAGAAGGAACTGCAACGGGTAGGCGGGACCAAGATAATTAAGATTGATGTGCGTATCCTTGCCGCAACCAATAAAGATTTGAAGTCAGCTATGAGTAGCGGGGGGTTTCGGGAAGACCTCTTTTACCGGTTAAACGTTGTGCCCATCCACATTCCACCGTTGCGTGAACGCAAAGAGGATATTCCTTTGCTTATTGCACATTTTTTGCAGTTGAGTTGCGCCGATGTTGGCAAGCATGTCAAAGGCTTCACTCCGGAAGCATTGGTATTTCTTTCAAATTATACATGGCCTGGCAATGTGCGGGAATTAAGGAATGTTGTCGAAAGGATTGTTACCCTTGCTCCCGATGATGGTATGATTGGGGTGGAGATGCTGCCACAAGAAGTTTGTAATAGATCTGCTGTGGAGGTGCAAAAATATAAATCCACAGGAATTCTTTACGAAGCACAAAGACAATTAGAAATTGAGATGATTATGGATGCACTAAAATCAACAGAGGGCAATAAGTCCAAGGCTGCAGAACTGCTGGGAATCAGTCGAAAGGTACTGTATGAAAAGATCGAAGCCCATAAGATTTTGTAGCAATTCAACAATGGGACACTTTCCCAAGATATATTACAGATACACAAATGCATAAGCATTCCTGTTCGTGTGTAAAATCGTTTGCACGACTTTTCCTCTTAAATTGAGAAATCCCCGCGTTTGCCCTTGACACCAAATCCTCTTTTGTTATAATTTTGACTTCTTTTAATATCATGAATATCCTCATACTTTTGGTATAAAACAGGTATATTAGTTCATGGAAAATGCCATTCGTAAGGCGAGTATACTCATCGAAGCCCTTCCTTATATACGATCATTTAAAAATAAAGTGGTTGTGATCAAGTTTGGTGGAGGGGCAATGTCTAGCGAAGAAGTGCTAACGAATGTGCTTCAGGACATTGTCTTTATGAAGACCGTTGGCATTATGCCCATACTGGTGCATGGTGGTGGTCCTCATATTAGTCAGGAGATGACAAGGAGGGGCTTGGATCCAAAATTTGTCGAGGGGCATAGAATTACTGATCATGAGACCCTTGAGATAGCAAAAGATGTCCTGATCAACCAGATCAGTTTCTCTATCGTAAAAAAGATTTCTGAGTTGGGCAATGACGCTGCCTGTATTTGGGAAAATGGGGATTGCCCCTTAAAGGCAGAAAAATACTACGTCGAAACGAAGACAGATCATGGTGAGTTGAAAAAACTCGATATTGGTTTTGTGGGTAAAGTTACTGCTATTGATAAAGATAAGTTTTTGAATTTATGTAATTCGTGTACAATTCCTATTGTGCCTCCTATTGCGAAAGGTATCAACGGAGATGTTTACAACGTCAATGCAGATAACGTTGCTGCGTTTATTGCAAAGTCACTTGGCGCAGAGAAGCTTGTTTTTCTCTCAAACACGCACGGCATTATGACAAAACCGAATGACGAGAAGTCGTTTGCTTCTACGTTACATGAAGATGAAGTTCACGAGCTTATTGATAAAAAGATAATCAGGGATGGAATGTTACCTAAGGCATTGGCTTGTATCAGTGCAGTGAAAGCAGGGGTGAAGAAGGCGCATATTATCAATGGGCTAATTCCGCATGCACTTTTATTGGAAATTTTTACCGATAAAGGTGTTGGAACGCAGATTATCGTGTAAAAGAATGTTGTATCGCCGAATGAATATTGTATAATTTCAGGGATTGAAATTAATTTGTTATTTCAATCCCTTTTTCATTTTAAATATAAATTAGAATAATCAAGAACGCTGAAAAGTATTTTTTTGCAGACTCAAGGAATAAAAGCATGAATACAAAAGAGGTTAAAGAAATTTATGATCGGTATGTTATTCCTAACTATATTCGGAATCCTATCTTGCTGGTCAAAGGAAGTGGTGTAAATATATGGGATGCAGAGGATAAACGCTACCTTGACCTGTTTTCGGGTTGGGCGGTGAGTTTGTTAGGACACTGTCATCCTAATGTCGTTGCAGCCATTCAAAGCCAGGCGGAGAAAC
>JAUQXU010000197.1 GCA_030837935.1 Candidatus Brocadia sp. | reverse complement strand
GTTAAAATTAACCATTTTAGAGTAAAGGGAGTTGTGAGAAGGATCATAAAATGGTAATGATGTTGGACTCAACCTTATAGTAAATAGAGTGAAAAATGGAGCTGTCAGGCCAAGTCTTGACAAGTACACTTTAATTGATTGACGCAACCAATTCATCTACTTCACGAGGCGTATTTCTTCTCGTAGGCTCTCTTCTCGGTCTCTTCATAGTACTGGATCCGTATCTTTCCTCTTATGTAGAATTAAGCTCTGTAGGCTTGGATGTCCCTTACGGATTTTCTATTCTTACGGTTATTTGCTTTATTTTTGCTTCCATTTTCATTGTTTTAACAAAGAAGATACTCACCCTGGATATTGAAAAGGGTTTTTTTCTCCTTTATATAATCGCATTTCAAACAGTTGCACTGTCACCGGACCCAAAGTTAGATTGCAGTGATTTGGTTTTGCTCATGTATCTTTTAATTTTTTTGATAAGCAGGACTATTAAGAAAAACGGACTAAAAGTCACATCCTTAGATATTTTAAATCTTTGTTTTTTATTCACCTTAGTCCTTTCTGTTTTTAATGGAGGTTTTTTTTCAATTATTAATTTTACAACTCCGCTTCTGGTCATGATACTCTCTTTCTTGGTTGTTAATTTTTGTTTTAATAAAGAAATGCTTCGCTTTGTGATAAAATGGCAAATTATTATAACTATACTGTCGGCCATATTTGGTATTTTGCAAGAAGCATTCTTTATTGTTACGAGAAAACCAGTTGTAGGGTTTATACCAAGAAAAGAGTTACGGCATATGTTTGAACCTACCTCAATAGGTGATATTTTGAGAATCCCTGCTCTTACAGGCAGTTATATTGCTATGGCTTATTTTATGGGCATCGGCTTGATTTTCTGTTTGTGTATCCTCTTGTATTGGCCATTAAAAGGCAAACAGAAAATATTGCTTTCTGTCATAATAAGTATTCTACTTGTTGCCTTCTTGCTCGCGCTTTCAACCTATAGTTTGCTTGCCTTTATTTGCATTATTCCTATCATATTACTTGTGAGATGGCCAAGGTATTCATTCCATATGGTCATGCTTTTTATGCTCTTAATTATCGGGCTATTTGTTACAGGTTATTATAAAGATTTTTCAGATTCTGTCTTAAAGGAAATAACGTTTGGAGAATTTAGAATACGATTGCAATTGAATAGGGAAGGTCTGTTAGGAGTTATGAACAGACATCCCTGGATAGGGGCGGGAATGCAAAGGAGTGCCAGTTACTCATCACATTATTTTAGGTGGGGGGCACATAATAATTTTATCAGAGCAACAGCCGATTTGGGTATAATAGGATTAGCCTTGTATTCCCTGCTTATTATTTATTCGTTAGTGAGGGCGGTTGTTATAAATTTGAAGGTGCGAAAGATAGAAGACGTGGCGATTGCAAGAGCGCTTTTATTTTCTTTTTGTTTTATTTTATTAGCGCTTCAATTTGACTCTACTTATATTAGTTTACATTTATGGTTTATTATGAGTGTTATAAAAGCTGCGGATTTAATTTATACAAAAGGCAATATTAACCAGACGGTGTTGCAGGCTTAATATATTTGTTTATTGAAAAAGACAAATAGGCACACATAAATATCTTTTTTCAAAAAACTAACCTGTTACAATAATTTAAGATCGAGAAACAATTAATGCCTAAATTTTTTTTGAGTGAAAGGACGAGAAATTGTGACCTTGCAAAGGGACTATCTTTAAGGTTTATCCTGGGCTTGTTGGGGGTAATACCCGTGCCGATTCTTCATGTCCCAGCCTTTTCTTGCGATTCATCTATCTATACCATTCCAAATATCCTTCACGATAAATATAACGGAGAATATTCAGATGGTTTTAATAAACAAGGAAGGCTTACAGGGAATGAATTTGTGGCTGTAGCTGCCTTTAACGCAGGCCCAAATCCTACCGCAGGGACATCCGGTGATTTCAATAAAGACGGAAAACTGGATATTGCCATAGCGAACAAAGAGGGAGTTCTTGTTTTTTTGAAGAATGAAGGTATTTTTGCTCATCCATTAAGCTACAATATTGAAGGTCATCCAGTAGCTTTAGCTGTTGGTGATTTTAATGGAGACGAAAAAGAAGATCTGGTTACCGCGAATTTCAAAAACGATGCCGTTACTCTTCTCTTAGGTAAAGGCAATGGGGTCTTCGATAGAGGAGTAACCATTTCTGCAGGCGTAAGTCCGTCTAGCATCGTAACGGGCTTCTTTAATAATGACTCCTATTATGATATGGCCGTGTCAAATTTCAACAGTAACACTATTTCTGTGTTTCTTGGCAGTGAAAGCGGAACCTTCAAAAGGGAAAGCGATATCGAAACAGGTCTTAACCCTGGGTGGTTATCAATGGGGGATTTTAACAATGACGGTGTCATGGACCTGATCAGTGTTAATTCCGGAGATGATACCATTTCTGTACTCCATGGAAATGGATTTGGTAGTTTTGTAATGTCAGCAGAATATCCCGTTGGCAGACTTCCAACAATGGTTGCCGTTGCTGACTTTAACAATGATTATTATCTGGACTTGGCAGTATCAAATTTTGACAGCGATAGTATTACCATTCTCACGGGAACAGGTAATGGAACCTTTATGAAAACCCTTTCCTTTCGGATCAAAAAAAAACCAGGAAGGAAACCTCATCCTAAGGCACTCGTAGCCAATGACTTTAATCAGGATGGGTTTCAGGATATCGCCGTAGGCAACTTTGGCATTAGCGGAGAACAGAGAGGTGGAAACAGTGTCTCAATATTCTTAGGAAATGGAACCGGAAGGTTCGTTAAACACCAAGAGATCACCTCTGGCGTAGGAACAATTTTCTTATTGGTACACGACCTTGACGAGAACACCGCAGCTGACCTTATTGCCATTAACTATGATAGCCAAAATTTTTCTACGCTAATAGGAAATGGTGATGGCACTTTTGGTCCTTTTAACCGCTATACTGTTGGACCTGGGCCACACTGGGTATCAGTAGGTGAGTTTAACACTGATGGGGTACCTGACCTGGTTACCGCTAATCTTGATAGTACCAGTATCTCCATCGTTCTTGGTGCCGGGGATGGATCATTTAAGCCATCTACAAATTTTGAGATCGGTGTGAGTCCACATGCCGTATCTATTGGTGATTTTAATAACGATACCATGCAGGATCTGGTAACCGCAGATATTGGCGGAAAAACTATTTCTGTTCTTATAGGAAGAGGTGATGGAACATTTGAAAAACCTAAAAAGTTTTTTGTCGGCCCTTCGCCTGCAGCCGTGGGAATTGGAGATTTTAACGATGATGGAAATCAAGACCTGGCAGCGGCCGTATATGGAAGTTCTTATGTGTCTATCTTGCTTGGAAAAGGTGACGGAACTTTTTATCATGAAAGAAATTTAATTTCAGGTAAGAATCCGCATTCCGTAGTGGTTGAAGATTTTAATAAAGACGGAAACAATGATGTAGCGATAGGCAACCTCGGCGGTACAGATGTTTCGATCTTTCTTGGACGAGGCGATGGTACCTTTGCCTCTGCCGAAAGATACGAGGTAGGTCTCTGGCCGTATTCTGTTGCTACGGCCGATCTCAATGAAGATGGAAATATCGATCTTGTTGGTGCCAATTTTGGAACAAACGACATTTATATTCTTCCTGGCATAGGTGATGGAACTTTTGGTACAATTAGCCGCTTTCCGACAGGGAAATTGCCATCGGTTGTTGCCATTAATGATTTCGACGACGATGGACATCAAGACTTAGCCGTTACGAACGAGCTAAGTAATACAGTATCAATTTATATGGGAGGAGGTGATGGCACTTTTAATTTTGGAGGTGATTTTATTGCAGGTGAAAGACCTACTGCATTAGCATCAGGAGACTTCAACCTGGATGGAAGGTTTGACTTGGCTGTGCCCAATTGGTATACAAATGATATTACTGTAATGCTTAACGCCTTTTTAAAGAAATAAATAACTAATTCATGACCTATTTTGAAAGGATGAAAATTATGAAAATAAAAGGATTATTAACTACTGCACTATTTTTACCCTTTTTTGTAACCTTGTCTTATGCAGGGGAGCAAATAACGACTCCATCCGCACCCCCTGCAGAAACCGCAAGTTCTCCAGAAACTTCTGCACAAGCTGACGGCCCCGCACTGCCACCAAAACTTTCACCCATTGATGCAGACCAGGATAGAAAAATCTCCAGGGACGAGTTGGTTGCCTTTATAATAAAAAAGGCGAAAGAAAGGACCGCTGAAAAAGCTAAACGATTAGATACTGATGGGGATAAATGCTTATCAAAGGAAGAGGTCAAAGGGAAAAATAAGTTGAATGTCCGTTTTGACGATGTTGATGCAAACAAGGATGGAAAGCTTTCAAAAGACGAGGCCGTTGCCTTTGTTCAAAAAAAGGCTGGGGAAAGGGCTACGAAACTATTCCATAAAATGGATAAAAACGGAGACGGATTTGTAACGGGAGACGAATTAAAACACCCCCAAAAGGAAGAAGAAAAAGTAGAAGAGACGCTGCAAGAAGAGGATATGTAATAGTTCCCGGAATTTTTTAATTTTCTCGCTATATCTTAACAATATAGGAATTTCAAACACCCCCCATAATCCTCCCCGTAAACGGGAGGAAACAGGGGGGGGGTTGCCGAAGGCCTAATGCCTAATTAAAAATCTGAAAGGAAGGCAAGAAGAAAAAGCCCCGTGATAGTTCTTGGTATAAACAATATGCATGATGCCTCGGCGGCCATTGTTATGGATGGTAAAGTGGTGGCCGCCGCTGAAGAAGAGAGATTTAGCAGGTGTAAACACCATGTCGGATTTCCCGCCAGCGCCATTCAGTACTGTCTCGATGAAGCAGGCATAACCGTTAAAGACTTAGATGCGGTGGCTTTATCCTGGAAGCCATGGGTAATGGGAACGAGGATCTTTAATGCCCTGAAGTCAGTTTCTTTTTCAAAGAGAGCCTTTAAAGCTAAAGCGCGTCGGGGTATGGGTCAATTGGGAAATGAATGGTACCAGCTCTTTACCATGAAGCGGCTTATTGAAAGGCAATTCAGCAAAGGAAACTTCAGGCTCCATTATATTGATCACCATCTCTGCCATGCAGTAAGCGCCTTTTATGTCTCCCCGTTTGAAAGGGCTGCTGCTCTAACCGTAGATGGGGCAGGAGAAGAAGACACGACGGTTTTTTGGACTTGCGATGGTACGGAGATAAAACGGCTAGCTTCGATAAAAATTCCCCATTCTCTTGGCCAGTTCTATGCAACGATAACCGGGTTTCTCGGTTTTAAGGTACAATCCGATGAATATAAAGTCATGGGAATGGCATCGTATGGGAAACCTACGTTTGCTGATTTCTTTAGAAATGAGGTATTCGATTTTCGCAAGGACGGTACATTCAGGGTCAATAACCGTTTCCTTGACTACCATCTTGCCAGGCAGGGCATATTCCTGAAGGAAACCATCCGGGTATTAGGGAAAAATCGTTTGCCAGACGAAGAGATCGAGAATCACCATATGGATATTGCCAAAAGTGCCCAGGTAGTCCTGGAAGAGGCCCTCTTTCATGTGGTAAATCATCTGTACCGTAAAACGAATGTCGATAGGCTTTGTCTGGCCGGAGGGGTTGCCTTAAACTGCGTGGCAAATGGAAAGCTTCTTGAAAATACACCCTTTCGCCAAATATTTGTCCAGCCAGCAGCCGGAGATGCAGGAACATCCATCGGAGCCGCCCTTCATGTATATCACCAGTATACCCGTGAACCCAGAAGATATCAAATGAGAGACGCCTATCTGGGTCCATCCTATTCTAATCAACAGTGCATTGATACACTCAATGAGTTCGGTCTTTCTTATAAAGAGTTGACAAGCGAAGAGTTATGCAGTAGAATTGCCACCTTCTTGTCCGCGGGCAAGCTCGTTTGCTGGTTTCAGGGCCGTATGGAATGGGGACCCAGGGCATTAGGGAATCGGAGCCTCCTCGCTGATCCCCGAAGAGCGGAGACAAGGGATATTATAAACCTCAAGGTAAAACAACGGGAGCCATTCAGACCATTTGCCCCATCTGTTTTGGAGGAAAAGAGCTACAGCTATTTTGGAAATCCTATCCCATCCCCCTTTATGCTTTTTGCCTTCAAGGTAAATCCAGACAGACAGAAGGAAATTCCCGCGGTAACCCATGTGGATGGAACAGCAAGGCCTCAAACCGTAAGTAAAGAGGTAAACCCGCTCTATTGGAATCTCATTAAGGAATTTGAAAATCGCACCGGTGTGCCTGTCTTACTAAATACCTCCTTTAACGTCCAGGAACCTATCGTATGTTCCCCGAAGGATGCCGTAGCGTGCTTCCTAAAAACAAAGGTGGATTACCTGGTTTTAAATAATCTTCTTATAGGACAACCCTCTGAAATACCCCTATAGAGCAAGGACTCATGACGGATAAAACTTTATTAGAATACTGGTTTATATTATATAATAGGAGGGTAATGATACTCATTATAACTCTCTCCTCTATAATAACTGCAGGAGTACTTTCAAAGATTCTCTCTCCTGTCTATGAAGCAAAAGCTGTATTTTTTGTCCCAAAAACGCCCGATACTACAATCTTTTTTGCCCCACCAGGAGGGGAGATGGCCAGAGCTCCCCTTGTTCCCGATGCCAAAGAAGACACACACGGACCTTATATTGGTATTCTTAAAAGTAAGACTATAGCAGAACTGGTACAAAAGGACTTTCCCCATAAAAGAGTTATAGATCTCATGCGAAGGGACATGGACTTTGTCTTGAGTAACGAATATATGATGGAAGTCTACGCACGAGACCGGGACGCCGGTCAGGCTGCTGGTATCGCCAATGCCTATATAAAATATTTCAAGCAGTTGATGGATGAGTATTCGCTGAAATCTCAATCAGAAAGGCAAACAACGACAGAAGAAGAATTAACCATTAACCAAAAGAACCTTTTGGAAGCCAGGGAAGCACGAAACGTCTTCCAGCAAAAAAATAGGACTGCTAATTTGGACGAAGAGATAAAACAACTTATTTCTATGAAAACAACTTTTGAGTCTCAATTAGAAACTTCTCTAGTTTCATATAGTGAGAATAAGAAGAAAACATTGACAATGAAAAGGAAATTAAAAGAAGAAGCTATTGCATTCAATACCTCTGAACTCATCATACATAGCCCACTTTTAGAAAAGTTAAGGGGGCAATTGGTGGATATAGAGGCCAAGATAGCCTCCCTTGGGGTGGAAATAAAAGAGGCCCATCCTGACTATATGACCCTAAAGAAAAATTATGAAGAGGTTAAAAAAAATATCGCTAAAGAAATGGAAATTATCATAAAGAGTCAGATAAAGGCCCCTGATACCTTTTACGAGAACCTGAGAAGACAGCTAATTAATCTCTATGTTGATAGAGAAGGGATAAAGGCATCCATACAGGGGAACAAAAAGACGCTTAAGAAATTAGAGGAACGGATTGTTGAGATACCAACACTAAAAAATCAACTTGACACCCTTACTGCAGAGGTAGACAAATACAAACGGCTCATTGATACGCTTAGCATCAATTTAGAAGAGGTTAAGTCACAGGCCAAAAGGGCTCCCCAAGTGGCAGTCTTGGTGGAGAAAGCAACCTCACCTCCACGACCTGCATTTCCTATTTTATGGTTAAATATGATCGTCGCTGGTTTGGTGGGCATTCTGGGCGGAGTATTGTATTGCTTTTTTGTGAATTATCTGGATGAGACCCGTGAGAAAAGGATATACAGATTGTGGAAGATCATAAAATCAACACAGGGGTGAAGCATAATGGTAGATGAAGAAATACTGACCCTCCTGGAAAAAAAAGAACGAAAGAGGTTTTTTAAACAGATCCAGAATCAGGCCGAAGAAGAAGGATATATACCGCCTACGCCCTTTCTTTTCCTAAAAAAGACATCTCATCCTTTACAATATATGGGTGGTATCCTTTTCGGTATAATTTTGGGAGTGTCTATCTTGGTTTTTAATTATTTAGTTTTTGTTTTCTTTTTGCACATGCAGTTTTAATGATGATATTGAGATATAATGTCATCCAAAAAATTCTTCCTTGAATTTAATACCCGGAGAAATACTTTTTGTGCATACTCGGTTCATTATCATACACTACACTTACTATGGCCAAAACGAAAAAAGATGACGCCCTTACCCTGAAGATCAGGGAGTTAAAAGAGAAAACAAGGGAAAAGGTAAAGGAGAGGCTTTTAAAGGAATTTGAAGAGCAGAAGAGACAGGGATTATACCCCTGGGAAGGAATTTGGCTCAGTCCACAGGATATAAGAAAAGTTCAAGAAAAGATGAAGAGAAGAGATAAGATCGTCTTTATAGAAGTTATTCTCCTCTTCTCCATATTTGGCTTTTTCTCTTATGTACTTTATCGGTTAATGAAAATATTTCTCCCTACGTAGTAACTAACTCAACAATTCGACATCTATAAATTAATCAGCCGCGCGAATCACATATCTACTAATAAGACCCGCTTCTACTCCCGCAAGCATGGCTTCAAAGGGTTTTACACTGTCTTTCGGACTATCCGGTATGGTAAATTCTTCTTTTTTAACAAGCAAATCACGGTCATCATATATTTCCAATTTAAATTTTGCGAAGCGATAATTTTTTTCAGATCTATTCGCTATCTCACCGGTAAAAAGTACATTATCGCCAAATGGATTAAACCGGACATTTCTTACAAAAAATCCATTTCCAATATCTTCAAATCCATCCGTTAAAGAAGGCCTGGTGGTCTCTTTAGTCAGAATCTCTTTTTTTGGCGCTTTTGAGATTCCTCCGGAAAGATTTCTTTCTAATGCATTCACACGTTTTTCCAATGCCTCAACCCTTGCTATAAGATTTGAAATGACGATCTCCAGCATATTTAATTTATTAGATAAATCTTGTGCGAATAACGAACCGCCTGCCAGTATCATAGGAACTATTACTACCACCAAACCCACCAAAAACTTTCTTGTCGCTAGCCTCATATCCTAAATCCTAAAATATTTTATCTCCACTTTATGAGTAATAACACCTGCCTTTGCAGGTCGATATTATCATACTATAAACGATTAGTGCAAGTGTAATCCAATGAAACAATTACACATAATAACAACTGCCAAAAGACCGTGAAACTTGACAAGGTATAATATAATTGCTATGATAATATAAATATATTCTAATAAAATAGCGCCATGCACCTCTTTTACACTATACCTTCATGCGACACATTCTGACTATCCGATACGGTGTTCTGAAAAATACATCCGATTTCTACGCAGCATTTAACTCACTTAAAAAGGGCGATCCGGTTATAATTCGTTCGCACCGGGGCGTAGAGTTTGGCGAGGTTGTCACCAAGGTCAAAGAAATCGCTGATAATATCCCCATCGAAAATCTTGGGGAAATTTTACGGAAAGCCACCCCTGACGACAAGGAAAAACAAAAAAAAATACAGGAAGAGTTGATTCCTTTCGAATTCAAATTTTGCCAAAAAAAGATAAAAGAGCATAAACTCCTCATGAAACTGGCTAGTGTTGAACACTTATTTGGAACAAAAAAAATCATCTTCTATTATCTCGCCAATGGCCGCGTAGACTTCAGGGAACTTGTAAAAGATCTGGCAAAAGAATACCAGGCCCGCATAGAAATGAAACAAATCGGCGTTCGTGATGAATCAAGGCTTTTAGCTGATTACGAACATTGCGGGCGGGAGTTATGTTGCAGATCTTTCCTCAAAAATCTCGAACCCGTTACCATGAAAATGGCAAAAAATCAGAAAGCCACATTAGATCCATCCAAGATATCAGGGCGATGTGGCCGGCTTATGTGTTGTTTACGGTACGAAGATAAAGTCTATGAAGACTTAAAACATACGCTACCACGAAAAGGTTCTGTCGTCAAAACTGCAAAAGGAATTGGTGAAATTGTTAATTATGATGTATTACAACAACAAGTTACCATTGAACTAGAGAACGGAAGCAGGATCCATGCATCAGTGTCTGATATTATTGACAGAGTAAGAGAACCCTCGCGGCAAACAGAAGCAACATGCAACCACTCCTGTGAAAAGGATTGCGGTCGTGAGTAAGGATACCTTTTATCTTACAACACCCATTTATTATGTTAATGACATACCGCATATCGGCCATTCATATACTACCATCGCTGCCGACGTACTTGCTCGATATAAAAGGGCAAAAAACCTCGATGTATTCTTCCTGACGGGAACAGATGAACATGGACAAAAAATCCAAAAAGCTGCGCAAGCCTGCGACAAATCTCCCATAGAATTTGTTAATGGCGTGGTAGATAAATTCAAAACCTTGTGGAATGAACTCAACATCTCTCATGACGATTTCATACGGACAACCGAGGACCGGCATTGTCGTCGCGTAAAAAAAATCTTTCAGCAAATTCAGGAAAATGGCGATATCTATCTGGGAGAATACGAAGGATGGTATTGTATCCCCTGCGAGAGTTTCTGGATTGAATCACAACTGAAAGAAAGGAGCTGTCCCGAATGTAATCGGACCGTCGAAAAAGTAAAAGAAAAAAATTATTTTTTCCGATTATCAAAATACCAAAAAAGCCTTCTTGAATATCACGAAAAACATCCCCATTTCATCCAGCCGGAATCGAGAAGAAATGAATTACTGCAGAGGATTAAATCTCCCGTAGAAGACATCAGTATCAGCCGCTCTGCCATTGAATGGGGTATCCAAGTTCCTTCAGATCAAACTCATACTATTTATGTCTGGATTGATGCGCTTCTGAACTATATTACCGCTCTCGGTTACGACGACGACATGCAAAAATTTCAAAAATACTGGCCTGCGAGCGTCCATATCATTGGAAAAGAAATCTTATGGTTTCATGGGGTTATCTGGCCAGCAATACTCATGTCGTTGAAAATCGATTTACCCCTTCAAGTCTTTGCACACGGGTGGTGGACTATTGAAGGTCAAAAGATATCAAAATCTTTGGGAAATGCAATAGACCCGATTGGCATTATCCAATCTTATGGCACTGATGCCTACAGATATTTTTTGCTGAGAGAAGTTCCCTTTGGAGGAGATGGAAATTTCTCTTATAGCGCTCTCATCCATAGGATAAATTCCGACCTCGGTAACGACCTTGGCAACCTATTGCAACGCACATTGACCATGATCGAAAAATATTTTCAGGGAATCATCCCTGAGGTCTCCGGCTATGACGATGAACTAAAGGGTGCATCACACGTTACCCATGATAAAATGGGTCATGAAATGGACGGACTCCAATTTAGCAGGGCGCTTGAGATTGTATGGGAATTTATAGCCCGCGTTAATAAATTCATAGAAGACAAAAAGCCCTGGTTACTGGCAAAATCAAGCGATACAAGGCCACAACTTGCCACAGTCCTCGGTACCTTAGCCAGAGCCATCAAAGATATTTCTGTTTTTATTTATCCGTTTATGCCAAAAACCGCTGCGGAAATACAACGACAACTTGGCATGCTAGAAAACAATCAACCCCTGTGCTTAGAATTCCAGCAGAGACTTAAGGAAGGCACTGTCGCACGAAAAGGCAAACCCTTATTCCCAAAAATTGAATCTGCGTAAACCACTATCACCATTTGGAGAAATATATATGACAAAGGCATGGAAGAAGATAAAGGATATTATTAAAAAAGATCCTCGCTATTCCCTGCAAGCTTACCAATTTGTATTTGAGGCACTTGACTACACCACAAATATGCTTGGTAAAAAGCAACATAAAACGACCGATCAGGATCGTCATGTAACCGGAAAACAACTTATGGAAGGCATCAGGAAATATGCGTTAAAGCAATTCGGTTTTATGGCCTTAACCGTATTTGAACAATGGGGTATACATCAGGATGCAGATTTTGGAAATATCGTCTTTAACCTGGTGGAAAGCGGCCTTATGGGGAAAACGGAAACCGACTCCCTCGATGACTTTAAAAACACTTACGATCTTAAGAAGGTCTTTGAGGAAGGATTCAAGTTCGATGGGAAATATGATATCCACTTATCATTACATGCCCTGGGTATCAAGAAAAGATAATTACTGGTCATTTTTCACACAGCGGAACCCGACATTATTATCCTTACCTTCGGGAAAACTGCAACTTCGATAGGCGCTTCTCAGAATATAATGATGGTTTACCCATGAGCCACCCCTCACCACACGAAATTTTCCTTCTTCGTACCAATCTTCACACCACTCCCAAACATTTCCAGCCATGTCAAAACAACCATAAGGGCTTGCACCTTCTTTCCGGTCGCCAACTGGCGCCGGGGCACCGGTGTTTGGATCCAGATTGTAAACAGCCATTGTAATATCCGGCTGGATATTTCCCCATGGGTACTCTCTCCCATCAATCCCGCGCGCCGCTTTTTCCCATTCCACTTCCCTGGGAAGTCGTTTGCCTGCCCATTTGGCATAGGCAACAGCCTCTTTCCAGCTAACGCCCACAACCGGTTGGGATGGCTTATTAAATCGCTCGTTATTCCAAAATAAAGGTTCCCGCCCTCCTGTTTCTTCGACAAACTTTTTATACTGAGAATTGGTAATGGGAAATTTATCAATATAAAAAGCTTCAATATAAACAACCTTTCTTTCCTCGCCCATTATAAATTCACCCGCCGGCACAAGGACCATTTCCGAACCGTCTGTCTTATTAATAATACTTACCAATGGCGTCATTATTCTATCACCTATAGCAAAGAAAAGGGTTACGATTATTTATTTTTATCCTCTGTTCTTTTCTTACTTTTAACGTTGCCCGATCTTTTGACTCCCCTCTTTTTCGTAGTCAGCTGCTGAAATAATTTTTTTGCATCCTCGTTTTTCGGATTACACGCAATTGCCTTTTCTACCTCAGACATCGCAAGCTCCCATTGTCTCTTGTCTCGATAAGCAAGACCAAGGTTATAATGGAGTACGCTGTCGTCAGGATCGTTCAGGAGGAGTGTTTTCCATGTCTCTATCGCATCATCGATTTTTTTACAAGCGTAATACGCATCCCCCAGACTATACGAGACATCTTCATATGTTGGGTCTATTTCCAAAACCTTTTTTAACTCCTTAATCCCTTCTTCACAGGAATCTTCGTCTAAAAGAATAAAGCCCAAATTATAATGCGCCTCGATATGATTCGGTTCTAATTCAATGACCTTCTTATATGCACCGATTGCTTCACGTATCATCTCCTCATCAGAATAGACGGATGCAAGCGTGAAATAGACCGTAACATCTGCCGTATTATCCGTAATTGCTTTTTTAAATTCTTCAATTGCCTCAGCATTTTTCCCTTTCTCATAAAGCGCTAAACCAAGTTCTTTGTGCCCTTTTTGTGTTTCACTATTCGATAGTACCGTTTTCTCCACGTGTGCCTGAGGCGGCTCTTTCCTGCATCCCTGCAAACTATACGAAGTAACGCATAGAAAAAATAAACCACTTATGCCCAGTAATCCCGCCCACTTTGTATTCACGTAACGCGCTCCCTTTTCTTAAAGAAGTATCACAAATTTATCTTTTACCCCTTGTCTCTTCCTTGCCGGCATTCGCCAGTGGTATCTTTACTGCATCACCCACTTTTATGTTGTGTGCCTTAAACCAGCCATCCTTCATCTCCAGTGCATATTTGACCTTTTCTCGTGAAACGTGAGTATCCAAACTATAAGGCTTCATTGATTCTATTTGCATGATTCGGCCATCTGCCTTAATAAAAGCTATAGAAAGAGGAATGCGCGTATCCTTCATCCAAAAAGACAGCTGTTTCTCTTTAGGAAAAATAAAGAGCATCCCTTCATTGTCTTCCAATGTATCACGATACATCAAACCCAAAATTTGCTCTTCGGGCGTTATTGCCACCTCTACTTCCAACTCGATTCCAGCCACACTTATTGGTAATACTTTATTTCTTTTTACCTCACCAAGGCAAATCCCCAGGTGATCATTATATATTACCCACGCACAAATGAAAAGCACTATAAGAAAAAAATACTTCCATCCCTTACCTACGACCATGTCGCCCCTCTCTATAAAAGTTATAGCCAATAAATATTTTACGAACCCTAAAACTAATGTCAATCTATTTCTACCCTTGACTTACTCAAAGTAACTGGATATATTTCTGATCATGCGGTTAGACAAACTATCTTGCAAAGTTTTTAATGCCGTACACAAACACCTTCTTATTAAACCTCACGATTCAATCATTGTTGCAGTATCCGGTGGGCCTGATTCCGTTGCCCTTATAAAAATCCTCGATGCCATTAACTCAAGCAAGAACCTTCGCCTTGGCTTATTCATAGCTCATCTAAACCATCAGCTTCGCGGAAAATCCTCGGAAGAGGATGCGCAATTTGTCCAAAATTTATCGGAAGATCTCTCTCTGCCCTTTCTTCTGAAAAGTGTAGACATTCAAAAGATTGCAGACCAGACGAAACGTTCGATTGAAGAAACAGCCCGAAGAGAAAGATACAAATTCTTTATGGAATCAGCACAAAAATATAACGCCTCTGCTGTAGCAACAGGACACACGGCAGATGATAACACAGAGACCATTCTTCATCGCATACTCAGGGGAACGGGGACATTAGGTCTTGGAGGAATACCCATAAAACGCCCATTAGTCAGCGGTTCCGTAATACAACTTATCCGCCCGCTTCTCTTCACCTGGAGAAAAGAAATTATCGAATACCTGAGAGAAAGACAATTTACCTACAGAACAGATGCCTCCAATTACGAGGCAATATACCTCCGGAATAAGATACGACTCGAATTAATCCCGTTGCTGGAAAACCAATACAACCCCAATATTAAAAACTTGCTCGTACAGCTATGCCAAATCCTCAATATGAATAATGAGTATTTAATCCCGGAAGCAAAAAATATATTAAAAGCCTCTACAAGAGAAGAAAGGGAAGGCTCGTATACTATTGATACTCATTTTTTAACAAAACAGCCGAAGATATTGCAATATTTCGCATTAAGAGAGATATTGAATATCCTGCAGATACCATTAAACGAGATTACCTATGAGCATTATACAAAGATACTTGATGAAATAACCAGGAAAGGGAAGGGCCGGCACTTCCAATTGCCCGGGAAACTTTCATTGTGGTATGAGCACGGAATGCTTCATTTTCAAAAAGACCTTCTCCATAAACCATGCATACCTTTATCTGAAATTACTATCCAAATACCAGGGACTACACCTGTTTATCCTTTGGGTCAATTGGTATCTGAAATCTTTGACATGCAAAACTTTTCATTGGAAGCGCACAAAAAAAGCAAGACACAAACCGAAGAAATCTTTGATATGCAAAGTGTCGAACTGCCCATCACAGTACGGGGACGAAAGAAGGGAGACAAAATATCTCCCCTGGGTACCGATGGCCATAAAAAACTAAAAGACATCTTTATTGATAAAAAAATCTCTGTAAACGAACGCGATGCTATCCCTATTGTCACAATGAACAATCAACCGATGTGGGTTATAGGAATATGTATTGATAATAAGGTAAAGGTTACCTCCAATACCAGGAAACTCTTGAAACTAACCTTTTACAGGAATTAAAAATTCGAAATTCCTTGTTCGATATTCGTTATTCAATACACGGTTACATTGATCCATCATTTTAAGTTAACGCTCACGACCCGCACCTCCCCCAAGGAAGAAGAAATTTTGAGGAATAGTATGACAATCGTATTAAAAAAAGATGTATGCCAAAATTTTTCTGTATCCCTCGAAAAGGAATGGCTGGAAACTAACGGCATTGGGGGGTATGCCTCTTCTACGATACTTGGATCCAATACCAGGCGGTATCATGGACTTCTCGTGGCTGCCACAAAACCACCGTTAGGACGCGCCTTGCTGCTCTCAAAGCTCGAGGAATTCCTCTGTTTTGGAGGAGAAGAAACCCCTCTTTCCACAAATATCTATCCCAACGCAATCTATCCGGAAGGATATAAAAATCTTGTCCAGTTCAACATAAATCCTTTTCCTACCTTCGATTATTCCATATACGGACTAAACATCAAAAAAACGGTGTTCATGGTTCATGGGGAAAATACTACAGTAATTTTGTATCAGGCACAAACGCCCCGCCGGGTCGTCGATACAGAATTTTTGAAGGTAAGGGTGATGATTGCATTTCGTGACTATCACAGCGTTACCAGCGAGAATCAGTCTTTGAAAACCGATTATACCATTTTTGCTCATGGAATATGTTTACAGCCTTATAATACGCTTCCGCCCATGTATCTTTTTCATAATGCTCACTCAATAGACAAAGCTTCTTTTTGGTATAAAAATATGGAATATCCGAAAGAGATCGAACGTGGCCTTGAGGCTCATGAAGACCATTTCAGTCCCTTTGCTTTGCACTTTGATTTGAATAAAGGGGAGGATTACTTTATTGTTGCATCTACGAAGGAATATGATAAAGCAGATGTGTTTGAGTTATTAAACAGGGAAACCATTCGCAGTAAAAATACCTATAGAGCACAACACAGGCAGAGTCAAACGCCCCCCCCTGTTTTCATCCCTTCACAAGGGGAGGATGAAGGGGAAGGGAAAAAACTCACCACATTGGTTGAATCCCTTTTGGCTGCATCAGATAGCTTTATCGTAAAACGGGAAGCTGACAAAAAGAGCATCATTGCCGGATATCACTGGTTCGGGGATTGGGGCCGGGATACTATGATCTCGCTGCCCGGACTTACCCTTGTACAAGGCAGATTTGAAGATGCGCGGAAAATATTACTTTCCTATGCCCAGTTTGTAGACAAGGGGATGATACCGAACCGATTCCCTGATCATGGCGAGCATCCTGAGTATAATACCGTTGACGCGTCATTATGGTACATCAACGCAGTATATCAGTACGTGCGATTTGCAAAGGATTTGAAAACTATTCAGAAAGATTTATATGGTGTTTTAAAAGAGATTGTTGCGTACTATGAGAAGGGAACACGATATAACATACATATGGAAACCGATGGCTTGATTTATGCTGGCGTTGAGGGGGTGCAACTGACCTGGATGGACGCAAAGGTGGGCGACTGGGTTGTAACGCCGCGAAAAGGAAAAGCAGTAGAAATCAACGCCTTGTGGTATAATGCCCTGAAGATAATGTCGTTCCTTGCGCGTGAAATGAATTTACCTGAAGAAAGCACACGGTATGGTAATTTAGCCCGAAAAGCATGTAAATCATT
>JAUQXU010000196.1 GCA_030837935.1 Candidatus Brocadia sp. | reverse complement strand
CAGAGTAGTTCAGAGAATCTCATGGGTCTTAAGTCTAGTGGCAGAAAGCCATCCAAAACTTGTTGAAAAACATATAGGTAAAATAATCAACAGGCTTGATGATAAGGATATTCACGTTGCTGTAAAAAGAAATGTAATTCGTGTTATGCAGTTTCTTGATATTCCAAAGAAATTTCACGCCAAAGTTCTTAATCATTGCATAAATTACATGTGTGACCCGACTGAGACAGTAGCTGTAAGATGTTTTTCGATGACAGTTGCGGTTAAACTTTCAAAAGAGTATCCTGAACTGGCAGATGAAGTTACTCAGACGATCATTGCAATGCTTAAGCATCCCTCACAAACCTTGACAGCAGGTTTAAAAGCAAGAGCTAAAAAGGAGCTGAAGATACTTGAAAAGTTAGCCGGGAGTTATTCTGTTCACGATCTCTCCCGCAATATAGCATAAAAGCGCTATTCCCATTCCGTTACGGCAAACTGCAGCAGTACAGATATCACTTATATTTTGAATAAAAGGCAGTTTATTTTCAGTAAAAGCCATTATTGCGGCCGCCGCCAAGCAGTACTCTGCCTGCAAAATTCCTGAAGTAATAATACTGGACGTTATAAGAAAAAGACGCCAATAAATTCAAAGACGAATTTTACAATTCAGATCAGTTGTAGTTGTTTTAATTAGACTTACCGAATAAATACAGAATTAAAACATAGTTGAATAAATATATTGTGATAGATTATTCAATAACATTATAACCATTTCTGTATATCATGCAGAGTCAATAAAGGTTATTGAATTCAGGTGAGAAAAAAAAAGGGGGCTGAATTCTCTGAGACAGCCCCATACATAAGAAACAAATTTTTACTTTTTATTTAATTAATACCATTTTTTTTGTAACATTATAATCATTAGAATTCATAGTATAGAAATATGTTCCGCTGCTGAGTTTTTGAGCATTAAAAGTAATTTTATAATTTCCGCTATTTGCAAATCCATCAAATAACTTTTCAACTTCATTTCCATTTATATCAAATAAAGTAACCGAAACATGTTTATTATTATGATCGGCTGGAACATCAAAACTAATAATAGTTGAAGGATTAAATGGATTGGGGTAGTTCTGATATAATCTGAAATCTTTAGGACTATTATTATTATATCCTATTCCTGTTAAAGGCACTGTCCACTGAGCGATATTGTTTACAGCTATTCCGCCCGCACTGTTAAAATTACCACCAACTACCAGATTATTGTTTACTGCAAATAATGTAAATACTCTGTTATTGACACCACTGCTCAAACTGGACCAAACAGTACCATTCCATTTTGCAATTCTGTTAACTGCTAATCCACCGGCATTTGTAAAATTACCACCTACATATAATTCACCAGAACAAAAGAACATAGCTCCTACTTCACCATTCAAGCCAGTTGTTAATCCGCTCCAGGTATTATTATTCCATGCAGCAACCCTATTAATTGTTGTTCCGCTAACGGCAGTAAAAGTACCACCTGCATATAATATGTTGTTATATACTGCCATTGCATCAACTTCACCATTGGTAATACCGGGCGTACCTAATGCTGACCAGGTACTGCCATTCCAGGATGCAATCCTTTCAATATTATTATTTCCTGATGCAGCAGTAAACTTTCCACCGACTATTAAATTTGAATTGTAAACTATAAGTGAATATACATCATTGTTAACTCCTGTTCCTAATGCCGACCATGTCGTGCCATTCCACATAGCTATATTATTTACAGTTACTCCTCCTGCTTTATTAAAGTTGCCACCAACGATTAAATTTGAATTATAAACACATAATGCAAAAACCTCACCGTCAGTACCGATTCCTAACGGTGTCCAGGTTGAACCATTCCATTTTACAATCCGGTTCACTGCAACTCCGCCGGCGTTATTAAATTTTCCGGCAACTATTAGTTCACCGTTATAAACTACCATCGCACTTGGTTTATCATTTAATCCTGTACCTAATGGCTGCCAGCTTGAACCATCCCATTTAGCAATTCGGTTAATGTTCACATTTCCTGATTTTGTGAATGTTCCTCCAACATAAAGATTGGAGTTGTATACTGTCTGAGTAAGAATATCGTTATTTAATCCCTGACCCAAGCTATTCCAAGTCTGGGCATATATCTGATTTTTTTCTAACAATAATGATACTATTAATAGAATAAAGCAATAAATAATGTTTTTTAACATTTTTTTTTCCCTTTCTTTGAAGATACTATCATTAACTGCTGTAATTTGTTAATAATGATAGTTAGTGTAAATAACACGAAATGGGTAATTTATACCGGTGATATTTGTTTCACTAAATTTAAGAAGCTATTTGTAAGTACTTGTTTATTATAGATATCTAATCAAATCTAAAATCTTTTGACTACTGAGCTCCTTACTATTGATTATGCTGAAATACTGCAAATAATAGATATTACTCAGATATGAGAGTAATTGCAGAATCAGCTTTGAAATAAATAATAAAAAAGGAAAACTTGCACTTTACATGTATAATTAAAGAATAACAAAAATATGGGTGTGTACACAGCATCAAATTGCGGGCTTGGTTTAACAATATTCAAAGAGCGGACAAGAGAAAACCCGGATTTCACTAGTTTAGAGAAATTGAGTTTTTAGGAATTAATTTTGATTTTAATACCAATAAAGGGTTGAGAAATAAAGAAATGATTATCAATCAAAGATAAATAGAAAAAGATATTACACCAGAAGAAGCTGCAATAAAAGCTGTATATCCTGAACGACTAAGAAAATATCTACCTTATCTTGACCCTGAACTCAGTCTTCGAACTCCTCATCATTTTCGATCTTTTCTTTCCTTGTTCTTTGTTCAAGCTCATCATCTTCTTTGCTTTGAGCGGAGCGGTAGATCATTTCAAGCGATGGCGAAAATACTTTAAGCCTGTTATGGAATCTTGCGGCAAGGATCGTTCCATCCGGCAGAACTGCAAGCATTTCTTCTTCTTCAAGAAGTCCGCCTTCACGCAGATCGGTAATTAATGTTTCAAACTTATCGCTAG
>JAUQXU010000195.1 GCA_030837935.1 Candidatus Brocadia sp. | reverse complement strand
GAAATCGGTACTGGCACGGGATATCTACATTCGGTATAAGCTTGCTCCAATATTTCAATCTTTGGTTTTTCTACAACTTTAATATTTTTATCTGCATAACTTGGATATTTTTCTAACAAAATTTCTTTATCTGATATTATTTGTTCGATCATACGGCTTAATGAATGCCCATATTCTCTAACAATCTTGTCGATTCTTTTCCTTGCTTCGGTTTCGGAAAGGCTTTCATATTCAAAGGATCTCTTCCCGAGAAAATATGCCTTACAAATTTTTTCTAACCCTTGAGCGTAAAAGAAGGCTGAATACCATGGGAATTCATCGCTAATACCCCAACCGATATAAAAATCTTCTACCTCTCTGCTTGTCCACAATCTTATTACTTTTTCCCTGGTTCGTTTTGATGCAGTGCTCATATGATTACCTTCCTGAAATTGTGAGCAAGGTGCAGGTTTACTTATTGATTTCCTTTATCTCCTCTTTTATCAAGTTGAGTAGGTTGGGTTGAGGCACGAAACCCAACGTCGCAGTTCTTACCTAAAGGTTTGTTCTCGGCTGTGATTGTTCGTGTTATCCAATAGACACATAGTCAATGACTGGTGTTTCGATAAATCTATCTGGTTTTCTTTTCTGCCAAATAGCTTTTTGGATATTCTCTACCGTTTCAGGTGAGTAAAGCTTTTCTCCGCATTGCAAACACTCTTTGGCTGGTACATGTTCTATGATGTGCAAACGCCCCTTATACTCGATTGTATAAGAGACTTCCCGATCTACGATGGTGCCACCACAAAGGTTGCACTTCATAAAAGCTTCCTGAATTCCTCAATACCGAGACCAGCGTCTTTCACAATACCCGCCATGGTAAAAGAGTTTATCGGATCTGCCCTTGGAATGGTAATAATACGTTTTCCGTTAGTCATCGTAATATGCTTTCCCTGTCGCTCAATCCAGAAACCTGCTTTTTCAAAAGCTTTTATGGCTCGCTGGTGGTTTATACCCGGCAACTTAGGCATAACTTATTCTACTTCCACATAACGAGAAACCTTGTCTTTGCTTAATTCTTCAACAGTCTCTAAATATGTTTTTATAGCGTCTTTAATATTCTCTAAAGCTTCCTCTTCTGTATGTCCTTGTGACCAGCAACCAGGTAGTCCGGGAACCCAAACAGCATAACCTTCTTCGGTTTTTTTGAGATTTACCTTGTATTTCATAAACACCTCCAAACCTTTTTACACTTTGAGGCGTATGACCATACGCCCTTACAAATACCTTTTATCCAATTTCATTATCGATTCGTTTTGTTTTTCCACCAGGGCGTGCTTCTTTGCCAGTTTGCTGTGGCGTCTGCCATAGGCGGCATAGATAATGGACCCCAGCGCCAACCATACAAGGAGTCTGAGCCAGGTGGAGAATTCGAGGCGTATCATCATATATCCACAGAAAAGAATGCCCAGGACCGGTATTACTGGTACAAAGGGACATTTAAAGGCGCGGGGATGATGGGGGTCTTTAATGCGCAGGATGATGACTGCGGCGCTCACAAGACAAAAGGCGAGCAGGGTTCCTATGTTAACTAACTTCGCGATTTCTTCTATGGGGAAGCAACTGGCGGTAAGGGCAACACAGGCACCAACGATGATGGTAGATATATACGGTGTCCCAAAACGCGGATGGACGGCTGCAAAGAGCCGTTCTGATAGGAGACCGTCCCTGGCTATGGCCCATAATATCCTGGACTGGCTCAGGAGTAAGACGAGGAGCACGCTGGTAAGTCCCGCTACGGCTCCGACCGAAATGAAAAAAGATACCTTTGTCAATCCGCATCGGGTAAAGGCATCTGCCAGGGGGGCATCGATATTGATGTCTTTGTAATAAATCATACCGGTGAGGACAGCAGTAACGGCAATGTATAAAATGGTACACAGCACCAGCGATATAATGATACCTATGGGTACATCCCTTTTCGGGTTTCTTGCCTCCTGTGCGGTAGTCGAAACTGCATCGAAACCGATATAGGCAAAGAAAACATAGGCAGCGCCGGTACCGATACCACCGATGCCGTAAGGTGCAAAGGTTTCGAAACTATTTCCCCAGTTGTCTCTCTTTACATAAAACCACCCAACAAAAATCACCAGGAGTATTACAACAAGTTTTACCCCCACGATGATACTATTGAAACGTGCGCTTTCTTTTATGCCGACGACCAGCAAGGCACTGATGACAACGATGATAAGAGCGGCGGGTAGATTGAATACAATAGGGATTCCACAAATAAAAGGCACACTTTGATCAAACAGGTCTTTTGCCTGGTGAGATAACGTCCAATAGTCATTGGTAAGCCAGGGAGGAATGTGCAGGCCGAAGAGCCCTATTAATTTAACAAAATAATGCGACCATCCAACGGCCACAAGGCTTGAGGCAAGGGAATATTCAAGAATAAGATCCCATCCAATGATCCAGGCAAAAACCTCCCCGAGTGCCGCATATGAGTATGTATAAGCGCTACCAGCCAGCGGAACCATGGATGCAAATTCGGCATAGCAGAGGGCTACAAAGATGCAGGCAAGGCCGGAGAGGACAAATGAAAGTATTAAGCTGGGACCGGCAAACTCTTTTGCAGCCAAGCCGGTTAAAACAAATATGCCAGCGCCGATGACGGCGCCAACTCCTAATGCAGTTAATGAGAACGGACCTAATACCCGTTTGAAGTGGTGATGATTAGATTCTTCAGCGAGATCACGCAGTGCCTTTTTTGCAAATAGTCTTTTCATCGATTCGGAAAATAACCTTTAGTCGCAGAGGACGCAGAGGAAAAACTTCCAAAATTTGTTTGTCATTTGGTGCTTGTTATTTGGTACTTATTCATCAATCATTTGTTAATAAGCTAGGGCATGAACGAACAAGTTTATCCATATTGCCCTGGCCAGCTTACACCTTTTCTATGATATGCCCGAGTTTTTCCTTTTTTGTCCGCAGGTAATTCTTGTTTTCTTCCTTTGGCTCCATAACGATGGGCACCCGTTCGACAATTTCCAGTCCATACCCTGCAAGGGCGGCAAATTTCTTTGGGTTGTTGGTAAGCAGTCGCATCTTGGTTACGCCCAGGTCTCTCAGGATTTGTGCGCCGATGCCATAATCCCGTTTGTCAGCAGGCAAACCAAGTTTTTCGTTGGCCTCAACGGTATCGAGTCCCTTTTCCTGCAATAGATAGGCATGCAGCTTGTTTTCCAGGCCAATCCCCCGGCCTTCCTGTCGCATATAGAGCAGTATGCCTTTCCCCGTTTCTTGTATTATCTTAAGGGTATTTTGCAGCTGTTCTCCACAGTCACAACGGAGCGAACCAAAGATGTCGCCGGTCAGACATTCGTCGTGGACCCTTACCAGCACAGGCTCAGTATGCAAAGGGGAGGGTTCGTTTCCACTCTCATTACCGATGCCTAGACAAAGGGCTAAGTGGAGATATTCATCGACAAATGAGCGGTAAAGGTGAAGGGTAAAATTCCCGTAAATCGTGGGTAGCTTTACCGTAACGCGTTTTTCAATCAACCTTTCCTGTTCATGGCGGTATTTAATAATATCAGCAATGGTACATATTTTAAGATGATGTTTTTCGGCAAACTTTTTGAGTTCGGGAAGTTTGGCCATATTCCCCTCTTCCGTCATAATCTCACAAATAACTGCTGCAGGTTTAAGACCTGTAATGCGTGTGAGGTCTACCGCGCCTTCGGTGTGTCCTGTTCTGACCAGCACTCCACCCCTTTGTGCTTTGAGGGGAAATACATGCCCGGGTCTGACAAGGTCGCCCGCTGTCGCCTTATCGTAAATAGTGGTTAATATCGTTGTTGCCCGGTCCTTAGAAGAAACTCCCGTTGTAATACCACTTCTGGCATCAATTGAAACGGTAAAGGGCGTCTGAAAGCTTGACGTATTGTTGGATACCATGGGATAAAGCTCCAGTTTTTCTGCCAGTTCCGCATTAATTGCAAGGCAGATGATTCCCCGTGCGTGAGTGAGCATAAAATTAATAGCTTCTGGCGTGATCTTTTCCGCGGCAATGGTAATATCTCCCTCATTTTCACGATTTGCATCATCTACCAAAATGATCATTTTACCTTGTCTAAGATCTTCAACCGCCTCTTGTATTGTGTTAAAGTGCATGAAAACCTCTCATATTTCAGATTTTGATGAGTTAATGTGTAAGCTTTCAGCTATCAGCAGCCGGCCTTCTCAGAATTATAGAACACTATTTTTTTAGGGCTGATTGCCTGCTGAAATTTTATATCAATAGTATTATAAAAGGTAGGTAATGTAAAGCCTTTTTGTGTAAATACGATACAAAGGGAATAGTGAGTCCGTTACAATTGTTTTACACCTTTATACATATACAAGAGTCCGGAAATGAAGGTTAAAATAACAGCCATCCACCAGATGGTTATAAGTATCGGTAAAGGGATATGGTTTCCAATGAGCACAGATACGATGGCGATAATTTGAAGGACTGTTGCGGATTTACCCAGCATTGTTGGTTGACAATCCATCCTTCCTGTAATGAGAAGCAATGCGACGGTGCCAAACATGAGTAAAAGGTCTCTGCAGACAATAACCGTCGGGATCCAATTGGGAAATCTCGGCTCAGGCCATATGCGATCAGAGGAAAGTATGATGCAGGAAACCATCATGACAAGTTTGTCTGCAACAGGGTCCAGGTACCTTCCTAAATTTGTTATTTCATTTCTCTTCCGTGCAAAATAGCCGTCCAACACATCGCTAAGCCCAATAAGCATCATGATAAAAAGACAGATATATCGGTAATGATTGTTATGCTGGACTTGTGTCAGGCAAAGCACGAGGAGAGGAATAAAAAATATCCTGCTGAGGCTTATTTTATTAGATAGGGTTAACATGGGAAAACTTTATTGATGATAGTTTATAGTATTACTACTATGTACATTACAAATTTCGTTATTCCGTCAGTTTCATTTCGTGTAGGTGTTTTCCTATTGTTTTTTGCGCTCCTTGTGCCAGTCTACGAACAAACGGATGCCTTGTTCAATGGGTACCTTAGGTTTATAATGTAAAAAATGTTCTGCCTTTCTGACATCAGCATAGGTTCTATGCACGTCGCCTGGCTGTTCTGGGAGCATGGTAATACGCGCTTTTTTCCCTAATTCCTGTTCAATGAGTTCGATAAGTCTTTTCAACTGAATCGGGGTTGAGTTGCCCAGATTGATAATCTCGAAATTAAATTGCCTGTTTAAGGTTGAAACCACACCATCGATGATATCAGAAAAAAAGGTATAATCTCGCTGTGTTGTCCCATTGCCGTACATTGGTATCTCCTGATCAAAATCAATGAGTTCTGTAAATTTACGA
>JAUQXU010000194.1 GCA_030837935.1 Candidatus Brocadia sp. | reverse complement strand
AGCCTAATACCATTATCCTCAATAGTAATCAGTCTTTTTTTGTAAAGGGCGCCTACCGCCTTTTTGTACGTTTTCTTACTGATGCCAAGCAATATATAAATAGTTTCCGGGGAGCTTTTATCTGTTATTGAAATGAACCCGCCTTGCTCTTTCAAGACAGTAATAATTTTACCCGTTACATCATCGACTTTTTCATAACCGGGTTTATACAGGCAAAGATCTATTTTATCATCATCCCGTATTTTTTTAATAAACCCTTTTATTTTCTGCCCTCTCTTTAATGTCTGAAACACCTCATTAAAATAAAGTACCCCCCAATGCGAACTATTTATAATGGCCTTATAACCAATATCGGTCTGGTTGCATATGAGCAATTCCACTTCCTGTCCCTCCTGAAGGCCACAAGGTTTTTTGTCAAGATACTTATCCAGCCTCGAGGAGGCTGCGATGCGATTACTGTTATCAAGATACACTCTGACGATATACGATTTCCCTTCTTTCATTGTGGGGTTTTGTTCACTATAAGGCACCAGCAGATCTTTGGGTAAACCCCAGTCAAGGAATGCCCCGACAGGGGTAACCGAAACAACCTTGAGCAAGGCAAAGTCACCGACCATGGCGTAAGGAGGTTCAGTTGTGGCAATAACACGATCTTCGGAATCAAGGTAGATAAAAACCTTAAGAATATCGCCAGCCTTGCAATTTTGGGGAACATACCGCTGCGGCAGTAGTATTTCACCTAGCTCTCCGCCGTCAAGATAAACCCCGAAATCAACTTCCTTGACGACCGTTAGTTTGTTTACTATCCCTATCTCTGCCATGTTTGTATCTTCCTATCCAGGCTTATCTTCATCCCTTCATCAATTTTATTAGTATACTTCTGCTCTGGATTTTTAACAATCCCCATTTTGCTGCAATATATTTAAAAAAGATTGCAATTTTCTTTAGTTTTGCGCTACTATCATTCTTAATGAAAAAACAATTTCTTAATTATACATAATAAACCTTCAACAGGAGAAACACAATGAGTAGTAACGTGCCGGAGGACTTCATGACTCCAGATTCTCTTAAGCGAGCGCTTAAGACGTTCAGAAAGCGCCTCAGACTAATGCGGCTTGACGCCGAGTCCAAACTCGGTGGTGGTGCTCTCAGTGGCGGAAAAAATTCTGGTATTGTGGCCATTCGTCCGCCAAACAGTTATCCGCCAGAGGTGTGGGAAAAGCTTGTAAAACTGGGTAAGCTCCGGTATGAGGGAGGAGGCCTCTACGAGCTAACCGAGGACTTAAGCCCCAGCTGATAGGAAATTGTTTTTTTCCCTTTGAGGCGATATTAAAACAAAAGGTATTATTTTGGCAAATAATCTGAGGGGAGTGGCAAAAATCAAATAATGTGGTATAATAAAATTGGAGAGGAACTAAGAGAGAGTTAATGAGGTTAAACGTTCCTCAAGATATAAAAAATGAATTTAAAGGTTGTATTGATGTATCTAATCGACCGCTCTTAGTTCCCCTCCTAAAGTTCTTTGAAATTATGAGTAACATTGAAATAAGACCCGTCCAACAAAAATTAAAAG
Organism: Candidatus Brocadia sp.; assembly: GCA_030837935.1. Taxonomy (GTDB): domain Bacteria; phylum Planctomycetota; class Brocadiia; order Brocadiales; family Brocadiaceae; genus Brocadia. The sequence goes on along the minus strand of JAUQXU010000194.1, from coordinate 1,192 downwards.
TATATAAAGTGCGTCGTAGTCTTTGAAATGTTACTGTTAATATAATACTTCCTTAACCCGATGGAAAAACAGAAAGGGGTGTACGTAATGAGGAAGTTAGACAGGTAGCCTGATATGTCAGAAATGGCATATCAGGCTATTTTTGTTTGCAGTTGGTACAATTTTGTTAATCTGGGTCTTCTCCCTATCATCAAATGGATAAAAATGAGGGGAAAAATCATAGAACCCGTTATACGATAGCGTTTTGTGCTTGTTTGAGCATCTGAAAATATGATACCTGAATTCTGCATCACACGGGAGAATATGGATAGAACTATGTTAAATATTTCAACAGCATAAACATGACAGCAAATTTCTCTTACCTTGAAGATTTGTACAGTTACTGTTATTCATATCGAGCTAATTCTTCAAGTTTATGCAAAATATCTTCAGATGTATAATCCTTATCTCCTTCCATCATAGTAGTTAAGGCATCCACGGAATCATAAAGCATTTCTAAGGTGTCTTCATTATATTCATGCGTATTCATGTTGTAACCTCCTAAAAGTTTAGCGATATAAATAGAACAAGTATTTTATACAGCAAAGTAAGTGCCGAATATACAGCTTAGAAATAAACGGGATCGGTGCAACATGCGATTCTCTATTTGCCATAAGGATTGTTTAGCTATTTTCTGTTATTTCTTGTGGACTCTTAATAAACTTCAGTAGTTTAGATGTATTTTCATGGAAATGATTTTGTATTGATTTGTTCCTGCAAAGTGCTATTATGCTTACCCAGCGACCCTTGAAAAGGGATTTTCCTGTCTCTAGTACAAACCTATTGAACCATATTTTACAGTTATCGTGGTAAATGGATGACTGAATATGTAAAAATACTTCAGTTATGTTGTGTGTCTTCTAAAATACATGTGCTATTTTTAATCCTTCCAAATAAGGTGTTTGTGATGCGGGAATAGAATAATGGCCATAAAAAAATCGGAATTATACAGCTCACTTTGGGCAAGTTGCGATGAACTGAGAGGCAGCATGGATGCAAGCCAATACAAGGACTATGTAGTGTTTGAACGGAAACACCCCAAAGCCAAGTGGAATAAGGCAAAGCAGGTGGAAATAGGTAATGAAGAGCGTTGAATAATACCGAGAGATAGGGTAAAATATGGCGAAAACAAAGGGATTCTTGTGTGAAAGGG
>JAUQXU010000193.1 GCA_030837935.1 Candidatus Brocadia sp. | reverse complement strand
TAGCAACGGCAACTATTTCCAAGTTCCTTTTCTTTATTTTTATTGTTATTTTCCTTATTTTTTTGGTTTTTGGACTTTTAGGGCTTCGGCCTCCACCTCCACCGCTCTAACAATTTTATGCCCGTTTTTTCTGAAAGGAGTGAAAAACGTATGGCTACCACAAAGCAAAGTGAAGCTGCCAAAAAAAATATTAAAAAGGCACAGGCAAAGTGGCAAGCAATGTCACCAAGGGAGCATGCAAGAGCTCAACCTGAGGGAAGGGCAAGGGCAAAAACCGGGACAAAAGGAAGAGGGAAATATTACCGTATCGTAGTTCGTCCAAAGGAAGAATTTGTAACCTTTAGATACCACGATGTAGGACAACCAGGACATGCACAAAGACTTGCCGGCAAAAGATCAAGTGGATCATGGGATGATGTAGCATGGCTCATCAGCAAAGACGATGCGCATGTTGAGAACGGAGAACTCGTGGCCGATACCCCTGAAATGCAAGGAATCTTGGATAAAATAGGCCCTGCGATATATCTAAAGGGGGATATTTTTCAGGGACATCCCAGAAGAAACGTTCCTGAAAGAGAAAAGCCGACTCCTGCTCAACAACGTGCACGGATGGAAAATATTCGCAAAGCCCAGGAAGCACGAAGGAAACAGGGCTTATAATAAAGCAAAATTAGCAAAGTAAAAGTTTGGTTTTGAAATAGAATCAACGGTCTATTAATGAGGTTTTTAGGAGGGGAAAATATGTCAAAATGGAAATGTCGGGTGTGTGAATATGTATATGACCCTGAAAAGGGCGATCCGGATAACGGTGTTAAGCCTGGAACGGCTTTTGGGAATTTGCCTGAAGGTTGGGTATGTCCATCTTGTGGTGCAAGTAAAGACTCATTTGACAAGATCAGTTAAAGATATATTTAATTCCAGAGCTAAACCACCCGTTAAGCAGGTAAGAACGGCAAAAAGCTACAAAGGCACGAAAATATATTCAAGGGCATGAGGAGAATGAGACAGTCGAAGATCGATATGCCACGGATTTAAGTGGCCCCTTTTAGGAAAGCAAATGTAGTAGGGACACCACTTTGTTAAAAGTTAAACCGCAGGGAAAGCCCTTGAAACAACCAAAAATTATTTAAAGCAGAAAAAGGAGGAGTATCAGATGCAACTGGAAGATAAGCTAAAAGACCTCGAAAATAAAATAGAAGAATTACAACAGAAGGCAGAAAAAGCAGGAGCTGAAGCTAAGGGTAAATTAATTGAGGTAATCGAATCATTGCGAAAGAAGCAGAAAGAGGCACGAGATAAATTAGAGAATCTCAAATCTGCAGGTGCCGACGCTTGGGAGGATCTTGAGTCTGGAACGGAAACCGCTCTTGAAAACTTGAAAAAAGCATACAATGATGCGGTTTCGCGTTTTAAATAATTTCAGTGTCAAATCGAGGGAGAAAGTGAGACTGAATTAGAACTTGATAATGCCGCCTAACACAGCGCTGGAGCCAACAGCCGCCTTGCTGTTCAACTCCGTCAATAAGTCCACGTATTCTTTACAATTACGAGCGGCGTGCATAAATTTTTAAACGATTTTTAGCTTTTTTTTAATTGACAATATGAAAAAATATGTCATTTATAAATACGTGAACTGAAAAAAATTGGACATTACGATAAAGGCAAACCCTGAGCAATCAGGGGACGCAAAGTAAAGGGTCTTTATAAACTCAGAAAAGACAGCTTTACTGCCGAGGATGTTTTTATGAATATCTTTGCAGTAAGGCTTTTTTATTTTTTAAGGATAGTTGCCAAAATTATATTTGTATATATAAATTTTCATTATGAATTCTGTAGCAAGCTCCACAACTTTACCGGGAATGTTCTCGGTAGTTCTAGTTAAACTTCTTAATATGAGGAGGAGAATAAAATGCTAAAGAAGTTTGGTTATAGTCTTGTTGTTGCGGGTGTATTGATGTTTGGTGTTGGTGTCGTAAATACCATACTGGTTGGCTCTGCGATAGCCGCTGAGGAAACGAAGTGCGATAAATGCGGGCACATGCCATCTAAACCGGAGAAGGATTGCAAGTGCGAATGCCATCCAAAGAAGGGGTATTAATTTTGCAAATAAAGACATCTACTTTATTATGAATTCTTTGGTAAGTCTGGCAATTTTACCGGGAATGTTCTCGGGGCGAATGCCATCCAAAATAAGGTCAATAATACCGCAAGTAAAGGTATCAGCATAGTTGATCTTGGAAGACAGCAGAAAGGCAATTCACATGAGTTGCCTTTCTGCGTTTAAGACTAAGGAACCTTCCGATTGTGAACGGATCAAGTATGCGACTGTTGGTTCAACTGATGATGACCCCCATCTTTTCTAAAAAGGGTGCAAATCCGGCAATAAAGGCAGCTAGCAAAGCAAAGCCTTAATGTTGGAAAAAATCTGAAAAATCATAAATTACATGTTGAATTATTTGATTAAATGAATCGCAGGAGATATTTAAAAGAAACGACTTGTAGAGTCTAAGGCCCTATGATTATAATAGAGAAAAAGAGAATTCTCTAAAAATATTTTTAAACACGGCATTGCAATTTAAAAATAATGATCAAAAAACTCACCTTTTATCTATTTTTAATCTTTATCATATTCTGGAGTATAGGCCCTTTTCTTTGGATCTTCCTGACGTCCGTTAAACCACCTGCCCAGATTATGCAATTGCCACCCGTATTCCCAGTTACATACACCATTGACGCATACAAAAATGTCCTTTTGGGAAGCCACTTTCCTTACTACCTGTTCAATACTTTTATGGTTTCATTAGCAACAGTATTTACCACAATACCTTTATCACTTCTTGCAGCATACGGCATATCTCGTTTCTCATTCAGAGGGAAGACAGTCATTTTATTTATAATAATAATCTTATTTGCTCTCCCTTCAATAAGTCTTGTAGCGGCGCTTTATAAACTATTTCATGTCCTGGGTTGGATTAATCTTCCTGTTTCTCTCATCTTTACCTATTGTGCTCAAAATTTTCCGCTGTCTTTTTTTCTCATGGTAAAATATCTTGATAAAATACCAGGAGAGATGGATTGTGCTGCCCTTGTAGACGGCTGTACCCATTTTCAAACCTTTCGGTACATAATCGCACCTATGTCATTACCCGGCATTATTTCGTCTGCGGTTCTTATCTTCATCTTTTGCTGGAATGAATTCCTTTTTGCTTTAACCTTTACCCTGGATGAGTCGTCAAGATTAGCATCGGTGGGTATTGCTTTATTCCAGGGGACTTTTGAGATCCCATGGGGAGATATCGCCGCGGCTTCCGTCATTGTTACACTCCCACTTCTCATTTTTTTGATGTTCTTCCAAAAATATGTAGTGCAAGGATTAACATCGGGTGCGGTAAAAGGATGAAAATAAGACTAGAAAACCTTTCAAAGGTATACAATCATGATTTCGTCGTGAAAAACTTGACTATGGATATAAACAGCGGGGAATTTCTTGTTGTCCTTGGCCCCAGCGGAAGTGGAAAATCTACCACATTAAATATGCTTGCAGGCTTGGAAATACCTTCTTCAGGATGCATTTTCTTTCATGAGCGTATGGTTAACAATGTCCCTCCCGGGAAAAGAGATGTTGCCCTGGTCTTCCAGAATTATGCCTTATATCCGCATATGAAAGTCTACGACAATATTGCATTTCCGCTTAAAATACGAAAAGAAAAGGATATGCGTCAGAAAGTTCTTAAAATGGCTGAAATGTTGGGATTAAGTGTCTTACTGCAAAAGTATCCAAAAGAACTTTCCGGAGGTGAAAGACAGCGAGTGGCGCTGGCAAGGGCTCTTGTCAGGAATCCACAAGTCTTTCTCATGGATGAGCCGCTGAGCAATCTTGATGCACGTCTTCGACTTTCGGCGCGTGGAGAGTTAAAGAAACTTCAAAGGCAACGGAATGTTACGACCCTCTATGTTACCCATGATCAGACCGAAGCACTCACACTGGGAGATCGCATAGCCATCATGGACAAAGGCAGTTTACAACAGATCGGTACTCCCGATGAGATATACGAGAACCCCCAAAATGCCTTTGTTGCGAGTTTTGTAGGAACCCCACCCATGAACATGGCACCGATAAACATCCGCAATACTCATTCCTTTATCCTCGGAGATAGTATCATCGAATTTCCTGTTCTTTTACCAGTCAAACCGGATCTTATTCTGGGTGTACGACCGGAAAAGTTAACCCTAACGACAGGAAAACCCTTTTCTGGGGAAGGAGCAAGTTCACCTTTTACCATACCTGGTACAGTCGAGCATGTAGAATATCTTGGTCATGAATCAATAAGCCACGTCAAAATTGCCTCAAACATCATCTGGTATGTAAAAGGTTTTTTTGAAGGAATAAAAACAGGTGAATGGGTAAGCTTAAGATTCTCTCCCGATGATATTCATTGGTTTGATCCGATAACGAAAACAAGGATAGAATAAGTGAACGGGGAAAAGGTATTACCCCTGGTCAGATTGCAGAAAAAGCGAGAGAGCCCTTATCAGTAAAAAAAACTTTAACTACTTAGTGTTTGAACGGAAACACCCCAAAGCCAAGTGGAATAAGGCAAAGCAGGTGGAAATAGGTAATGAAGAGCGTTGAATAATACCGAGAGATAGGGTAAAATATGGCGAAAACAAAGGGATTCTTGTGTGAAAGGGTCCA
>JAUQXU010000192.1 GCA_030837935.1 Candidatus Brocadia sp. | reverse complement strand
CATTCGTGGCAGCAATTATACGGACATCAGCGACTTTGCTTTTGGAAGAACCAAGGGGCCGATACTCAAATTCCTGCATGAAGCGAAGCAGCTTGATTTGAGCAGGCGGGCTTAACGTATCAACTTCATCTAAAAAAATTGTTCCGCCTTCCGCTTCAGCAATAAGCCCTTTCTTGTCAGAAGAGGCATCGGTAAAAGCACCCTTTACATGTCCAAAAATCTCACTTTCAAAGAGTTGATCAGGAAAAGCGCCGCAATTAACAGGGATAAACGGTCTGCCATGCCGTGGGCTGTTGTAATGGATTGCCCGCGTGAAAAGCTCTTTTCCGGTTCCTGTCTCTCCTAAAATCAGAACTGGTGCATCAGACCTCGCAAGATTTGAAATTTTCCCAATTGCATTCAGAAAAGACCGTGATTCCCCGATGAGGTGTTTGTGGTTGCATGTTTTCTTTACTGTTTCTGCAGGGGAAACACCAGCAGTATTTTTCATCCAGTGAATTAGACGTTGTATACGCGGAACCAATTCATCCCGTGTGGCCGTACAGAAGAGAAAGTCGTCCATACCACTCAGGAGGGCTTGATAAATTTTTCTGGAATCATAGTTCTTTGTACAAAAGACACCATAAATGAGCGCCTGATTCCAATGTTTCCTGAGGTGAAGAATAACATCTAATAAAGGTATTTTCACGGAAGGGCACATGAAAATGAGATCGGGTATCGCGTTTATTGGCCAGGGTGGGAAAGAGGTAATGGTTTGAAGACATACTTCCTGCTCTGGAAAGGCATTCTTTATCAGACCCGAAAGACGTCCACAGGTATCTTCCTGGCGGGTATCTGATTCAAGATCAAGAAATAAAATATTGTAAGGGATATTTCCATTTTGTTGAGACATGAATCGGTCCTTTCCTGTACTTTTGGAAATAAAAAAAGCCTATCTGCGAAGACATTCATATGAAGCATCTTCGGCAGTAAGGCTGTCTTTTCTACCGCCAATTCCTTATTGCGTTTAAAGGATTTCTTACAATCCCCTGTACGTCCTTGTACGTTGAAAGACCCTTTCCTTTGCGTCCCCTGATCACTCAGGGTATTATCTTTATTGTAAGACCATCATGAGCAAATAATACGCCATAATATTAGTAGTGGGGAAAAATTATTGTGAACTATTTCTCAATACATTTAATGACAATTGCTTACGAAAATAAAACAGAAGCCATAAACAAAAATATGCGTGTTTAAAAACTATACGACAAGTGTGACATGGCACATTTATGTAACGTCACATTTTGTGCCATGACACACAAGGCGGTATGAGGGGGAGAGATGTGTGGCAGTATCTTCCAGGGTTTGTTTTAAAAACTGGTGATATCCTAAACGTGTTCATTCATTGTGATTTATTAAAAATATGAAAACAAGAACCCCGAAGGGGTAAAATGATTATAGATGAAAAAACCGACAACAATACCCAATCCCAAGGGGATGATATAATGGACACGTCGCGCATTTCATGGAAAAACGATTATATCACCCCTTAGGGGTTTATCGTCGGGTTTTTATGCTATCGTCTATAATCATTTCATCCCTACGGGATTCATAGCACGGTTACGCCGCAAGCAAATCCCCCTTAGCAAAGGGGGCGAAGGGGGTTGTGAAAAAACTTGATAAAAAAAGAATTTTTTACACAG
>JAUQXU010000191.1 GCA_030837935.1 Candidatus Brocadia sp. | reverse complement strand
TACGTGCCATCCACGACAGGCGGAAGAGTTTGCAAAGGGGAGAGATCACGGCAGGCCAAGTCATCCCCAGAGTTGGGAGGCTACGGTGTCGGTCCCCTGGTATGTGGAAAATTACCGGCGCGGTGAGCGATATTCTATGATCGGGTGTGACCAGTGTCATCAGAATATGTCTTCGTGTGACGATTGTCATGGTAAGCATCTCTTTTCTGTTGCCGAGGCCCGCCGTCCGGAGGTGTGCTCTGGATGTCATATGGGACCAGACCACCCTGATTGGGAAAGTTATGAACATTCCCGGTGGGGGATTATGTATACTATCTCCGGAGAGAAGTGGAATTGGGACAAGAAACTCTCTGAGGTTATTCCGGGCGTTGATTATCCTGCGCCAACGTGTCAGTATTGCCATATGTATGTTGGAAATGGCCAATGGGAGATGAACGTAGAGACGAAAGGTATATGGCGTATGGGTGTTATTCCGCCCGCGGAAGTCGAGTTTAAATCGGGAATCAAGGATTTCCCTTATGGCATAAAGATGCCGCCCATGGACAAGAAGCTTGAAATTTACTCTGCGGAAAGCAAGACGAAACGTCGTTACTGGGTGGAGCTCTGTACGAAATGCCACAGCAGCAGATTTCCCAGTATGTGGCTTGATTCCCTGGATCAATACATGTTTGAATCATGGAAGCGTATCGATGCGGCTCAACTCATTGTAGAAGAACTCTTCGCCGAAGACCTGGTCAAGCCGTTTCCCGAAGAACGACCGCCTTTTCCCTTAAGCGATTTAATAATTAAACTGCTTGGACCTAAGGAATTGGGTCCTGAAGTTTATAGCCTTTTCAAAAAGACCAGCGGTCACTTACCGGTTATTGGTCCTATCCTTGGCGCCTACGCCATATTTACCCAGAATGCCGGGAATCCCAGCGGGATAGAACAAGAGTATGTGGAGATGTGGTTCTGGAACCACCTGCAGGGATATAAAGGCACCGCTCATGCACAGCAGGACATCAGCTGGTGGTGGGGCACTGCCAAAACGACGGGGAATCTGACGCGTATCCAGGATGAGGCAGAGAAGTTGCGACGTTTAAAGACCATTGAAGATAGAGTATCAAAATAGAATAAAACGTTTTTCGCTAATCAACTAAAAAAGCAAAAATTTGTAAATTATGTTGACATTTTATGTTTTTTTAATATGATACTGAGATTGAGTCTCAGTATCATACCAGGCTTTACTTAAAGGAGGATTGAAAAATGTCAGTACTTATTGTGGGTGGCGACCATTTAGGGAGTATCCCAAAAGAACTTGATAAACTTGGAGTGAACGAGGTTCGGCACGTAACGGGCAGAAGCGGACGAAAGATTCGCGACGGGCTTCCGGAAACGATGGATTTTATCATCGTCCTGTACGACTTCGTGAATCATAACCTTGCCCATAAGATAAAGGATTTGGCAGAGAACAGAAGAATTCCAGTCGTCTATGCAAAAAGATCTTGGTCTTCCATTTATCAAAAAATGAAGGATTGTCAGCAACAATTGAGAAAAGCAGGATTACAAGTTTTCTTAAATTAATTAAACTTTTGACAATACGTAATACTTCCTGTAAAAAAACGAAGTTTTACAGGGTAATACTATAAGGAGATTGTATATGATACTAAACACATTCTTTGTATGTCCAGAATGCGGCAATGCCGAAAAATTTAAAGTATTTACGAGTAATTTTCAAATAGTTAGACAGTCTGCTGAGGGAATACGGACATACGAAAGTGGTGTCATGCCGAATTTGCGAGAAAACGATAACTATATCGAGTGCCAGTTGTGTTCTAAAATTTCAGAGTATGACATTGCAGTAGATACTGGTAAAAGATATACCCAAAGATGCAAAAAGATTGGTTGACTCACTAATTTCGTGCTTCTGATTTTGTCTTTTCCGACTCGTTCGGGGTAGGTATATTATCGATGCCTTGCTACTCCTATTTTTTTACAAAGGATAGTAACAGGGCAGTGGTTGCATTTGGGGGAGATGGGGACGCAGATATTTTGACCAAAGGTAACGAGGAGATCGTTGATGGTGAGCCAATATTTTTTAGGAAGTTTTTCACGAAGTGCAAATTCGGTCTCATGAGGATTTTTTGTTTTCACATATCCCCACCGATTGGTAATCCGATGAACGTGGGTATCCACACAGATGCCGGGTTTTTGGTATCCCAGAGTTACGACCAAATTTGCCGTCTTGCGGCCTACACCATTGAGTTTTAACAATTCATCAATTTCGTCCGGTACCTTGCCCTGGTATGTCTGAATCAACACATCACAAAGCTCTTTGATCTTCCTTGCCTTTGTCCGATAGAACCCAACGGGATAGATAAGCTTTTCTAATCTCTCCGCAGGAATCTTCATTATGTCTTCCGGATTGTCTGCGACGGCAAAGAGCCGGTTCGAGGCCTCACGGGTGGTTTGATCCCTGGTCCTGAGGCTTAAGAGACAGGAAATGAGCACATGAAACGGTGTCCGTTCCCTGGAAATAGTTGTAACGATGGGTTCGGCAAACCGTTTGTTTTCCTGCTTGATGATCTTGAGCACTCGATCAATGTCAAACAATGGTGATTCTCCAATAAAAAACGGCAACATGCAAAATTGCACGTTGCCGCTTATTTTTTATTCTCCATAATTCCTAATCCGAGCAAGCCGAATCTGCAGCGCTGGGGTTTATCCCGCTCTTAGCCCGCCACAAAGGTCAGGGTTGCTTTTATTTCCTTACATCAGCAAAGAGTTGATCGTAAACAAAGCCTGCAACAATTCCACCCAGGATTGGGCCAATCCACCAGACATAATGATGGGTGAACTGTCCGGATGCAATAGCAGGTCCAAAGACACGTGCGGGGTTCATTGCGCCGCCACTGATCGTGCCCCCAATCATAACCCCAAAGAGCACTACCAAGCCAACCGCAATGCCTGCAAATCCTGCAGATGCCCTTTTGTCTACCAGTGTTCCATAGATGGTAAAGACCAAAAGGAAGGTAATAATAAATTCCATCAATATTCCGCGTCCAATAGAGACGCCGGGCGACAACATACAAGTCCCTAAATATACCGTTTTGAGCGCGTCAGGAAACAAGGTTTTTAATGCAAGCCCTGCCAGTGTTGCACCCGCAATTTGAGAAATAATATACATAATTGCCGTATTGGGCTCCATTCGTTTGCTGATCCAAAAGGATATCGTCACCGCAGGATTTACATGGGAACCAGACACATAACTTGTGGCGTAAATAACGGCAATTACTACCACTCCAAACGCAATAGAAATACCCAAAAGACCTAGTCCTTGCCCACCTGCTTGCCTCAAATAAAAATCGGCGCATACAGAACCAGCCGCTATAAATACAAGCGCAAAAGTCCCAACGAATTCAGCCAAATACTTTTTGTACGCTTTCATTTCGCTTTCTCCCGTATATTTTTAACTAAATTTCCTTAATCACACTTAGCAAGAACATGTATAAATTCTATATCATTATTTGATTCTTTTAGACTCACGAAGATCAAATACGCATGCTGTACATCATTATTCTATAAATTCACCGAACTCCTTTACCGTCTTTTTTAAAAAAACCTCCTTTCGTGAATCGTAATTTGTACATAACTATGCTAAAGGCATAAATTTGTAACAAATTAACACAATCAATTAACCCTGTCAAGCAAAAAGAATTTTTCCCGAACGTTTGAGCCTGTTTTGTAAACGCCATTTTGAAATTTTTGTCATTTTGATGTGCTGATTTGACAATATACGATATTATCGTGTAAAATAATCTAACGTTCGTTGAAAAACTCTAAACACCTTGGGCAAGAAGCATCTTTGATTATGTGTTCACCGATGCTGATATTTGAAATGATCAAAATAACTTTTGCCAAAGGGTTGTTTTCGGTAATTCTCTGAAATAGAGTTAGATAGTATGAGATATTTGTTTGCAATGATAATATCTATAATTTCCTCGATTCTCTGTTGCGTGGAAGCATGTGCGGATGTTTCGTATGCCGACTTATTTCTTGCCCGTAAGGGCTATAAACCTGTTGAGTATGCCTGGATAGAAAAACCCGTGGTACCCTGTTCTCCCGATGGAAGCTGCATACCTGATAATCCACCTTATAAAGAATGGTGTATCAATACCTTCGATCATGGTGAACAAATCTACGAGGCGTATAAGGAGATATCCTTTGATATCGACTATCGGGCTGAACCACCAAAGACGGATTACTGGCAGACACCCGTAGAAACTAGACAAAATAAAAAGGGTGATTGCGAGGATTCTGTATTTCTATTCTTCTCTATGCTGTCCGGGCTGGACATCGATGGAGATATTGTATGGGGTTGGGTCGTAGACAAAGGTAATTCGATTGCCTTTGCCCATGTATGGTATCAGTTATTTGATAAGCGTGGCAAAGCATATATCGTGGAAGGTTTTTCAAAGGAGTGGAATGGCATTGTCCCTGAAGAACTGATTACCTGCGGCGAAGAACGTATCCCGACACTGTTGTTACAGCATAGTCAGGTAAATCATATGACAGATAAAATGATTCCTGGGTTTACCGAATCTTTTGAAGATGCGCAATTCCCCTGGGATATTTACCTCAATAATACAACGATTATTAAGGAAATATTCCTGAAACTTCAGGATATGTTCACACGATACCATGTCCAGATGAATCAATTGTCTGCAAGTACCCAACGGTTGGTATTTGGCAACTAAGTGGTAAAGGTAAGAAAATGCGGTCGTCAATTCCTGATGCTTGGGAATATTTTCTTACTTTTCTTCCAATAAGCCATGTCCATTGATCTTTTGGGCGTAAATGTCCCAATAACTCTTGTCTTTGTGACGGCTATCCTGCCAGGCAATGATTGCGCCGCCAGCACCGTCGCTAACCAGAACAGGAAAACATTGGGTATCGGGTGATGTAGAGATTGGTGCTCCATTTTTTTCCCACAAGGTAAGACCCTTCCGGTCTATTCTTTGTGTATATACATCAAAATCAGCGGGAGCAGTACGATTGTCGTTCCACGCCAATATTGCGCCATTATCACCATCGCTGATAACAGAGACGCGATTTTGGATACCGGATTCACTGCATATGGCCAAGCCGTTGTTTCCCCATTGGACGTAACCTGCAAGGTCAATGCGTTGTGCATAGATGTTAAAATCTCCGCTCCGCATATCCCACCAGCCAATAAGAGCGCCCCCTGCACCATCGGTAGTAATCATGGGGTAGTTTTGGTTTCCTGGTGCAGTACATATGGGAGTACCATCAGTTAACCATTGAACAGCCCCATTTCCATCGATTTGCTGGGCGTAGATGTCGTTATTGTTAGTGCCATTACGGGTGTCTATCCAGGTTACAATCGCACCCTCGGCTCCGTTACTGACTACGACGGCAAAGCTCTCATGTCCCTGTGCATTACATACAGCAACACCCCATTTTTCCCAGAGTATCGTTCCGCCACCGTCAATGCGTTGAGCATAAATGTCTGCGTAATTTCTCCGAAAATCCTGCCACGCCACGATGGCGCCGCCTGTCCCGTCAGATATAACTTCTGGCGCACTTTGTGCGCCCGTGACCCCGCAGACAAGCACCCCGTTTTTTGCCCATAGCGATTCTCCATTTTTATTAATCCGCTGACCATAAAGATCGGCGTAGTTGGTTCGAAAATCTTCCCACATGATAATCGCCCCCCCTGCGCCATCCGATGTAATGCATGGACTATTCTGTTCTTTGCTCGCATTGCAGACGGGTATACCGTCATTCGTCCATTGTGGGTGCCCGTCTGCATCAATGCGTTGAGCATATATATCGTAATTACCATTGCCGCTTCGCACATCATGCCAGACGATAATAGCTCCCCCATTACCGTCGCTAATAATCCGAGCCCGTTTTTGATTCTCTGGCGCTGTGCAAACAGGAACCCCATCCTTCTGCCACAGGACTTTCCCGTGTGCGTCAATCCGTTGGGCGTAGATATCAAAATGGACGTCTCTCGTATCTTCCCAGGTAATGATGGCCCCGCCAGCGCCGTCAGTAATTATCTGCGGGGAACTTTGTTGGCCTGGCGCCGTACAGATAGCCACATTTTCCCGTGAATGAGATGGCCATGCAGCTATAACCTGGTGTTGCTGATTCACGGCCATAAAAAAGATGAACGTGACAGAAACGAGCATCGCTTGCAATAGTGTTTTTGCGGTAGTATTCATAATATATATTTTCAAATAATTATTTGTGGAAGCCTTCAGCCGTCTACGGCTGCGACATGGACGACGCTACGAGTGAGAAGACGGGAAAGAGAAAAAGTATAGACGTTCACCTCGCAACCGCCTGCCTTCACGCTTCCCCCCTGATCACTCAAGGCTTGTTGCTGAAAACTTCCTGTTTTTTCACCCCTGCGTACAAAAGGGGATCTAACTCCGCAGCCTTATTATAAATCTTCACAGACTCGTCGTATTTTCCTAAATTGTACAGACTATTCGCCTTATTGTGCCATGCCCTTGCACTCTTCGGATTGATTTCGATGGCCTTATCGAAGGCCTTTACGGCATCATCATACATGCCCAATCTGTTTAAGGTGATTCCCATATTATTCCATGCCCACGCCCTGTTGGGACTTGCCTGAACTGCATTGCTGAAGAGTTTCAGTGCGTCGTCATATTGCTCAAAGAGAATTAATACATACCCTTTCCCGTGCCATGCCAAATCCTCTTTTGGATTAATTGCGATGGCCTTCTCAAAGGCCTGCATTGCTTCATGGTATCTAGATAACGCGATCAGGACAACGCCTTTGTTATACCAGGCAGATGAAAGCCCTGGTTCTGACTGAAGGGCAGTATCGTATAATTTTAACGCCTCTTCATGATTACCTTTTTTATAGAAGGAGATTCCCTTGTTTACCACGGTGGAGTAATGGTGAGGATTGATGCTCAGCGCCTTGTCATAGGCCTGAATAGCCATATCATATTTTCCCAGGCAATATAATGCATTTCCCATTCCATCCCATGCCTCAAAATATTTGGGATAACTTGCTACAGCATTATTAAATGCCCTGACAGCGCGTTCGTACCTGCCTCTTTTATAATTCGATTGTCCATTTTTAGTCCACTTCCGAGCACTGTGTTTTTTCGATGTGGTTTTATAGATATTTCCCCGCATAGTAACAGCACATGCAATTTGGCAAGGAAAGTATAGGGAAACTATCAGGAAGAGGATCACTACCTTATAAAAATGCCTCCGCATGAACATTGAAAATAGGAAAGACAGAGTATTGGATTTATGATGCATAACCTTATAATTACCACACAAACCGCTACTATAATTTAAAATAAAAAATCGGTATAATAATTTTAAAATCTTATAAAAATCATCTTTCAAAATCAAATTAATTAATAAATCACCATCCACAAAATCGAGAAGATGGTTTCTCAGAGGATTGAGAGATCAAAAATATTTATGTTGACATTTTGTAAATTTTACCTATAGTAATTGTTTGTAGAGAATGAGTCTCAATTTCATTTATTGGTTTTTGAAAGGAGGTTGAAAAATGTCTGTACTTATTGTCGGCGGAGATCATTTAGGGGGCATTCCAAAGGAACTTGATAAAATCGGGGTTACGGAGATTCGGCACGTAACGGGCAGGAGCGGGCAGAAGATTCGGGATGGGATTCCGGAGACGATGGATTTTATCATCGTGCTGTGTGACTTTGTTAATCACAACCTGGCATATAAAATAAAGAATCTTGCTGAGAACAGAAGTATTCCTGTTGTTTATGCCAAGAGGTCATGGTCGTCTATCTATCAGAAAATGAAGGAGTGCCAGCTACAATTGAGAAAAGTAGGGTTACCGCTTTTCTTGCATTAAAACTTCAGTAACTCTTCTCCGCCACGAAGACACAAAAAATGGAAAACGATTTATTTCGTGTCTTTGTGACTTTGTGGCCGATCTTTTACAAGGATTTAATGATGCTATGAAGTACTATAAAAAAATACTTATCCTCATTCTTTTTGTAATAACCATATTATGTAAAAACTCCTTTGCTGGTGTGTCGCATATTCTCAGCAGGAGTGCCGATTTCTCAACGGACGACCGCGCTTTTCTTCCTGCCGATGCCCTTTACCTTCAGGTAGCGCAGAACATTCTTGATTACCGGGAAATTAAGAAGTCTTTCTTTACGTTAAAATCTCATAAAACGAAGAGGAAAACGAAGTATCCGCTGATTTGGAACGCTGACCTGGCAGCCTTTACCGGCCTTGCCCCCCTTGAAAGCTATCCCGTCGGGGATACGATAACCATCCATATGACCTTGCGCGGGAAAAATGCAAAGGATGAGATTAAGAGAAAAGACCGGTTTACGGTTGGTAACGCTGGAAAGTGGACATTAGCGGGAACCGTTTATGAAAAGATATCAGATAAAGGGAGAGAGCCACTCACCGATGCCCGTGTGAGGATTCAGGGGGTTGCGGATGTCCGCGCGGATGATCTGAGTTATCACCCGCAAGGTGAAGATAAGTTTGTTGTTTCTGATGAGCATGGAAATTTTACCATGGATTATGAAGGTATCTCCGGTCAGGCTCTTGTGATCACCGCAGGCAGGGAAGGCTATAAAAATGCAGGCGCTGAAATGATCCTGGGACGGGACAACAATGTTGACGTTACCCTATCCCCTGTTCCGGCAGAAGACCATCCGTCTTACGAATACAGCTCTGCCAATTCATGTAAAAAGTGTCATAGTAATATTTACAATGACTGGAAAGACAGTGACATGGCCAATGCGGCCATTAATCCGGTTAATCAGCTAGTCTTTCTCCTTTATACGGCATGGTATGTTACCGGTGACCGCAGTAATTTTACGGATAGCGCCATCTTTAATAATCCGAATCCTGCATTTGTGGGTGATAAGGGTAAGATATTTGAAGATGCCACGGGCCGATATAAGATTCTGGGCGATGCGGGTCACATCCACGACTGTGCCGACTGTCATTCCCCATCCTACGCCTCAAAGGTTCAGGAGGATAGCGTCACTCCCTTGTGGGATATGAGGGCAGGTGTGCTAACCGAGGGAGATAAACTTTCCTCGATAGATAAACAAGGCGTTCATTGTGATTTTTGCCATAAAATGTCTCATGTTCGTGCAGAAGAAGAGTATTGGACGGAACTTGGGGTAAATTATAAGGTAAATCTCTTGCGCCCCGACCCGTTGCTTGAATTTGCTTTAGAAGGTAAAATCATGTTTGGACCATTTGACGATGTTATATACAAGAGCATGCAGGCATCCTATGCACCCCAATTTAAAAAAAGTGAAATATGTTCACCCTGCCACCAGGATGCCAGAAAACTTTATTTACAACCTGTGGATGAGAATAACCAGCCGGAGGGTGAAGCAATTGAACGCATCCTCTGGAGTGAGGATACCTACCGGGAGTGGCGTTTTAGCGGATACAGCGGACTGGAAGCTGATTATCCGGTGAGCAATTATACAGGAAAGGCGTTACAATGTCAGGATTGCCACATGAAAGACCCGCCGCCAGATCCAATAACCGGCAAATCGATTGCAGATTATACAGAAGTTACCGATCCCTTTTATATGATCTCGGAAGAGAAAAGAAAGTCTGCCACGAAACGAGATCCCAGGACGGTTTATCCGCATCGTTTTGAAGGTACTAACCAAAATCTATCTTCCGGAAAGCGGAAAAGATATCTGGATTGGGCAGTAGACCTTACGGTTACCAATGTTAAGACAGAAGACGGTACCGTGAGCTTCGATGTGAGCGTAATAAATTCACATACGGGGCATACATATCCTTCCGGGGTGACACAGAGAAATGTCGTTCTGCTTGTAGAGGCTGAACAATCAGGAACCACCCTTACGCAAAGCAACGATCAGGTCGTAGACACGCCGGGTGGAAATTTCCCTGAAGGTTATTACGAAGGTAAAGGAGATTATGCAGGGAAACCAGGCAAGATCTTTATGAAACATAATCGAATGGTGGTGGATAACGAAGAACTCAGTCCTTTCTTCTATGACGTCTTGTACGCCTATGCTGTGGAAGAGTTGTATGATACGCGAATCAAGGCAAACCAAACGGACATTTCTCATTATGAGTTTCAAACAATTGATAGCGGTACAATCACCATAACAGCCAGACTTATCTATCGTTTCCTTCCAAAAGGTACCCTGGAATTTGCGGCCAAAAACGGATATGTCATTCCCCTGGATGAAAATGACTATGAGTCACATAAAACAGAAGTATCTTTATGGCCATAAAAAATGTACTTCTAAAGGCGACCTTACGGTAAATTTACCTTGCAATTTTATGACTGTTTGTATAATTTAAAACCATATCGTAATGAATGGTTATTCATAGCGCTGCATAGCCGCAATCAAATTACTGCTTTTCCTTATGACTTTTACTATTGAGAACCTCAAGGAATCCGACGTAGAAGTTGTCGTAAATCTGTTTCATGTTATTATAGACGAATTACACGAAAAGAGCCTTGAGGTGGAACGTCTGCATTTCAAAGATATGTATCCTGTGGAAGAAGTTAAAAATCGTCTTGGTAACAAGGATTGTATCTATCTTGTTGCCAGGGAGAATGATAATATCGCGGGTTTTATGTTCGCCTGGGTTTCTGAGGGTGTGGGCAATATCCACTGGATGGGTATAGCGCCAGATCATAGGAAAAAAGGATATGGTGATAAGCTCATAGAAGAGGCGATAAGGATTTTTATGGAAAAGGGCTGCTATGAGGCCAAGTTGTTTACGTATCCCTCTGAGAAGGTGGCGTATCATCTCTTCCAGAAGCATGGATTTAAAGAGGCGGCCTTTATTGATCGCAGATTTTTCGGAACAAATATCATCTTCATGGTGCGAAAGATTACGCCGGTTCCTGAGGAACACCGGTCGAAAAAGATTGTGCTGGCCGGCGAGGCGGGCCAGGGTATTAAACTTATGGCGCATACACTGGCTAATATCCTGGCCAAGCTGGGCAAAGAGGTGGCGCTGAATCTTGTTTATGACGCTGCTGTGCGGGGGGGGAACATCCGTGCTGAAATTGTGTATTCTGATGAACCAATCGCCGTTCCGTTTTTTGAAGAAGCTGATATCGGGCTTCAGCTCTCAAAGACACCTGATCCGGCGGTGCGTGCCAGGCTTGTGCTCATTGAATCGTCTGCCTGTGATGCAGAATGTAAAAAGTGTGAACTCCGGTGTCCCGCAAGCGACCGTATTCCTTTTGAGAAACTTGCCGTAGAGCAGTTTAGCAGCCCCATCTTTGTCAACATGATTGCCCTGGGCAGATTGTTGAGCAAAATTGGTATTAATATCGAAACGGTAAATTTTGCCGCGGAATTTCCGTCACAATTTCTCGGCGAAAATATAAAAGCGATACGCTATGGGTACACATACAAGGATTGATGCGGCCGAAATAGTAGAAAAGGTATCTCATCTGTGCAGGGATGCTAATTTTAACCTGAATGATGATGTCCTTGATGCATTAAGGGACTCCTATGAGGCGGAAGTATCTCCTGTTGCAAAGGAAGTATTTGCAGAATTATTAGAGAACGCAAAGATTGCTCGTGAATGCCAGATGCCCCTATGTCAGGATACGGGGGTTGCCGTTGTCTTTGTTGAGTTAGGAGAGAATGCAGAGATTACAGGGGGTCGTCTTTACGATGCTATCAATGACGGTGTCCGCAAAGGATATAACGAGGGTTACTTGAGAAAATCCATAGTCGCAAGTCCCCTCAACCGGGTCAACACAGGTGATAATACTCCGGCCATTATTCATACAGAACTTGTGCCGGGAAACCAGGTAAAAATTACATTTATGGCAAAGGGAGGCGGATGTGAAAACATGAGCCGGATTGCCATGCTGACACCAGCCGATGGCAGGGAAGGTGTAATTAAGTTTGTAGTAGAAACGGTGAGTATAGCGAAAGCCAATCCGTGTCCGCCCATTATTGTGGGTGTTGGTGTTGGTGGTACCTTTGATTATGCAGCCTTTTTAGCCAAAAAGGCACTTTTGAGACCTTTGGGAATAAAACATCGTGATCCTGATACCGCTGGCCTGGAAAAGGAGATGCTGGAAAAGGTAAATGATTTGGGTATTGGCGCCCAGGGTTTGGGCGGTTGGGTTACTGCCCTGGCCGTTCATGTGGAATGCTATCCCTGCCACATCGCCAGCCTGCCGGTTGCCGTTAATATCGAGTGCCATGCGCATCGGGTTAAAACGGTTGTATTAGGAAATTTTCAATAACTGTTCACCGCAAAGACGCGGAGGGCGCAAAGGAAGACACGAAATGATAAAAGATGAATTTGCGTCTTTGCGGTGAACTGTTACTTCTTAAAGGTTACGGATGTCAAATATCATACATCTAAAAACACCCCTCCAGGACAACGAAATTGCAAACCTCAGGATTGGGGACAGGGTTTTCCTGGGAGG
>JAUQXU010000190.1 GCA_030837935.1 Candidatus Brocadia sp. | reverse complement strand
ATTTAATATGGAAAAATGTACGATTTCTGGTGGGGAAAAGGCATGGATGTGGATATCATATTTTGTTTTGACAGATTTTAACAGGTCTGCATAAAAATCCAGTTTCAGTGACGGATGCAGGCCGCCCTGCATGAGGATTTGTCTGCCACCCAGTGCCAGTGTTTCTTCTATTTTTTTGAATAATGAATCTTTCGGGATGATATAGCCATCGCTGTGTTCAACATCTCTATAAAAGGCGCAGAATTTACAACCCGATGTGCAGATGTTGGTATAATTAATATTTCGGTCGATAATATAAGTCCGGTAATTTTCCGGATGTTTTTTCTTACAGACTTCATCGGCTGCCAATCCCAGGAGGGTAAGTTCCTTTGCAGAAAATAACTTTACACAGTCCTTTGATGATAATCTTTCGTTATTTAATGACTTCTCAATAATATCTTCGATTTCACCGGATATATTAGTCATGTGAGTATCGTAACACGAATTTAAAATTACAAAACCTCTTTGGTTTTTGCTCATCCAGGTTAGGTTTCATTGAAAACGATCTCTACTCCTTTGGCAGCAAGCCCCAAAGATACTGCGTGTTCATAAAATGCCTGAAGCCCCTTTATCTCCTCTTTGCCCAGATTATATCGAATCGAGTTTGTAAGATAGCTCAAACATCTCTCTTGTGTTAATTGGAGGCGGTGTGATTCAATAGCAGCTAGTTCCTTAACGGACCGAATCCCTGCTTCCTTTGCATCCTTTAGCAGCTTGTTTATGCCTGGTACGCAACGGTCCTTTTTAATAACCCAGAGGGCGTAAACAAACGGGAGTCCCGTATATTCAAACCATGCCTGACCCAGATCCAGTGTGACGTATCCATTGCCAGAAACCTTCATGGCATTATCTCCGATGATGAGGACTGCATCTGCATCGGTACGGGAAATATCGTATTGCGTGTTCCATTGTGTATAGTGAGGTGAAAGGTGGTAGTGTTCCTTAAAAAGTATCCGGGTAAGTGCGCAGGATGTTAAGGAACTTTTGTCTAAGGCGGCAGTGTGTATATTTTGTATTGGCACCTTTGAAAATATCTTTACACTATCAACAGATCCACATGAAGAGATAGAAATGTCTGGAATGATTGCATAATTGCCATTTCTGAAATACTCAATGGAAGGAATAATGGCCACATCGATCTGATCAGTGTTCAGCATGGTTGGTAGAAGAGAGGGTACTTCAAACGATAACTCAATCGAATCAGTTTGTTGGTTTAATCCGTAAATCAATGGCTTTGCGTTCATATAGGGGACAACGCCAAGCCTGAGTTTTTTTGTCATGATTCTCTAAATGCTCTTGCCTAAATAAAGCTTCTTGTATAAACTATAAATTTATGAAAATTAAACACATTATTATAGATTACTTTTCATAATTCTTCAATCAAGAATTATGACAAATGTCATGAATTGCTTTATTATCGAAAGGAACAAAAGATATGAAAGATGGGTTTTACAAGGCTATTTTATTAAAAAGGCTTTTTGTATGTATGCTTGTTACGTGGATTACGTATTGTATTTTCCCTTGCGGACTTGTTCGTGCGGAGGGGCAAACGAAATATAGCAAGGATTTTTTTGATACGGTAGAACCGATAAAGATGAGAGACCCTTTAGCGGTTGTTCTTGGGGCGATGGACAAGGGGGAGGTGTTTGCTTTTACCTATGCCGATGCGGTAAAATTTGCGGGACACTCTTGTCCGGCGGTTGCTGGTGCCTATAAATCTACGCAGATGGCATTAAGGTCATTGTATGGTGATGAAATACCGGTGAGGGGAAACATAAAAGTCGTCTTTAAGGGTGATGTCGATTACAAGGTAAACGGTCCCATATCGCAAGTAGTGACATTGATTACCGGGGCCGCGCCTGAGAGTGGATTTAAGGGTTTCGGCACGGCTGGAAAATATGGAAGATACAATTTAATGACCTTTGATAGGGATCATGCACCCGATCCCAAGGCAACATGCTCCATAGTGTTTCAAAGGGTTGATAATGGGAAAAAGACAGAAGTAACGTATTATGTGGAGTCTGTACCAGCGAATGAACGTATGGACAAACTAATACCTCTTGTGCTTTCTGGCAAGGCATCGGAGGATGAATCGAGGGAATTTGGTAACTTGTGGCAGGAGCGTGTTAAAAAGATTATCATCAATCCACCCGAAGGTACATTTTTAGTAAAAGATGTGAAGGAATAATTAGCTGAAGCAATCTGTTGATAAATTAGAGTGAAATAATAAAGTGGGTGAACTTTTATGCCGTTTTATAATGACGATGGAACAGAAATCAATCCAGACCTGGTACCGAAACCAGACCTTTGTGTATCCTGTAAAAAAGATGACGATCCCAGAGAGGAGATTCTTTGCATCCTGACGAGAGCAGACCAACAAGACGCGGCAGAATTTCAGTGCTTTGCTTACGCTCCCAGAGAAAAGTAGTGTTTGCTTGACTTTATTGTCAAGGCATGGTGCGGTAAAGCTGTAAGCAGATGGGCTCCTCTCTTTCTCCCATTCGCAAGGGGAGAATAGAAGATGGTTAAAAATATATTTTAATCGTATTGGAATTTTCATTTTATGTAAGCGGGTTTGCTGTAGGGTGGATTAAGCGAGAGCAAATCCACCTTTCCTGGAAATAGTATTGGTGGATTCGGCGTAAAAACCAATGCCTTAATCCACCCTACTCATAACTTGAACCCGTTCTCATTTCGTTCTGTGTGCATGATCAAATGGATGCCGTCTTTTAAGAAGTGCACTGAAAAGGGCAATGAAAAATCCGATCCTTAGAACACTTATTGCGGTGTGGACGGAGATTGAACCAACACCACTGGTGGTTTCTCGTCCAGCTCCAATTATTATTGGACTCATGCTGTTTGGCATTGGACACGCTTTTGTCTATCGATGGCTTTTCCCTGTATGGCCATCAGGCATTACTGCAAAGGCGGCGAGGTTAGCCGCACGTATCTTCTTTCTCTCCTTCCTATTCTGGGAATTTTTCACGCCGTTTAACCAGTTTGGTGAGCCATTTCTTCTCATAGGATTAGAACTGATATTTTGGGAGGTAATAGCCATTGCAGAGGCGTTAACCATCGCCAGTGTGATGGCATTGAAGATAAATTTATGAAAATTATTTCACTTTCAAATCTACCAGAGGAGGGCATTTCCCACAATCCTGAGATCAAAAAAAAAGTGATGCTGTGGGCTGGCGAAATACCACATTTAAGCAATTTTTCCCAGGTACGCTTTCGATCAGGTCAAGTAGCAGATGCTCACGCTCACGATGATATGTACGAGGTTTTCTTCGTCGAAGAGGGCGAGGGAATCATCCGAGTTGAGAATACGGAATACCGGCTTGAAAGGGGCGTTTGCATTGTGGTCGAACCCGGGGAAGTCCATGAGATTATAAATACCATAGCTTCTGAACTTGTGATTACCTATTTCGGATTAAAAGTTGATGAGAAAGAGTTTATTGAAATAATGAAAAAATGAATCTTAGAAGCAAGCCAGATTATTGGAAATCCAGAGGATGAATATTTTCAAAAAGAGACTAACAATTTATTCCAGTGGACGGCGCAAAACGCCACCGCTGAATTTAGAAGTATGTGCCATGAGAATCAAAATACTCTTGAGTTTATTCTTGTCTTTTGCTTTGGTCTTTCCCGTTTTCCTCCAGGACACGAGCTCCTCTGAGTTGGTTAAATCCATACCGTTTACGACGGTTGAACAAGGTGAAATTAGCTACTACCGATACAATGACTCTAGCTTTATTGAAGCAGACATGCTTATGAGAGATCGGGATACATGGAGGGAGTTTTGGACTGTCCATACTGAAGGCTTACAACCAGCACCTGTATTGCCTGATGTTAATTTTGGTAAAGAGATGGTGATTGTTAGTTTGTTAGGACTTCAATCCACGGGTGGGGGGCCGAGCATTAATGTTTTGGAGGTTAATATAGACCATGACAGAAGGCTCCATGCCCTCATTGAAGACAATGAAAATCCTGGTATGCTTACTATCCTCACCAACCCTTTCCATATCATTAAGCTCAAGAAGCTTCCTGTACGATCCGTCGTTTTTGAGCACAGGAAGCCATAGAGAGTGCCTGCATGAAAAGTTAAATGCGGTTAAGTTGTTATTGCTAAGATTAAAACAAGTCTGAAAAATGTTCATTCGTTCTTACAAATTTCATTGAATAGGAGATTGATATCATGAAGCCTTTTAAAGTGGGTTTTAATAATTTTATTAGATCACTATTTTTCGTTGGTTTATTTTCACCATGTTCTTTTGCGAATGGTTTACCTTCGTACGCGGAGCTTCAGGAAGTCCTTAAAACCGTAGTGAAAGAGAACAATGGTGGATTCGGTTTTCATATGTGGGCAACGGTAGTGGACCGGGACGGTGTGGTAAAGGCGGTGGTGTTTTCCGGAAAAGACAGAGGCGATCAATGGCCTGGCAGCCGGGTTATTTCAGCGCAAAAGGCCAATACCGCTAATGCGTTCAGTCTGCCGGAATTTGCATTGTCAACCGCAAATCTTTTTTCTGCGGTGCAACCGGGTGGTAGTTTATTTGGGTTACAGGAGAGTAACCCAGTTTCTCCGGAAGTTGCTTATCAGGGTTCGTCCGAAAAAAACGGCACGGAAAAAGACCCTATGGTTGGCCATAAGATAGGTGGGGTCAATGTATTTGGAGGGGGGTTAGCATTGTATAACAGTGAGGGAAAACTTGTTGGAGCTTTAGGTGTTAGCGGCGATAGTTCTTGTGCTGATCACAATATCGCATGGAAGGTACGGAATAAACTGAAGCTGGACTACGTCCCTGCGGGGGTTAGCCCATTAAAAGATGATAATATTGTGTATGATATTACTAATGGCGTCAGTGCGAGTGGCTGGGGCCACCCGCACTGCTCTCCGGAAGCGGCTAAAATTGCTCAAGAATTTCCCAAAACGCATCCGGTAAGAAAAATGAAATAAACTACAGGGTGTATATTCTGTTTAATGTCTAAAAAAGAGTACATATAGGCACAATATTTGCGCTTTCAGATTCTCCATCAATCAGGGGGATTAAAGGTTCTCTCAGTCGCTTTAACGGCTTTCTATTTGGAAACTGCTACTATAGAATAAAATCATTAATTGGGATTTTGCGGCAGTATAGTGTGTTTTGTTTAATAAGTGGAAGTAAAGTCGTGGCAAAAGTTTTTATAAACCCTGCAGTTAAAAAGTTTCTTTCTTACGTAAAGCCATACCGTCGGTTGATTACAATCGCTACCTTTTGTGGGCTATTGAAATACAACATTCCTTTGATCTTTCCGTGGGTTTTTAAAGACGTGATTGATCATTTATTGTCACCGTCTTCGTATGATGCTACGAAAGTACATTACACCATGCTGGCTATGATTGTGCTTTATTTGTTTTGGGCAGTGGTTACTTATTTTAGATCCTACTATGCTGACCAGGCTGGTCAAAGGCTTGTCTTTGATTTACGGCATGAGTTGTATGTCCATCTTCAACGGATGTCGCTGAGTTTCTACGAAAAACGTCAGGTAGGATCGGTTGCATCGCGTTTGCTGGGGGATATTGCGGTTGCCCAAAACTTTGTTGGTGCCGCATTCACCAATACTGTTATGGATGCGAGTTCTTTATTTTTAATTGCATTTCTCCTTTTTCACATGAATTGGCGGTTGGCGCTGGTATCTATCGCTATTTTCCCTTTTTATGTGATGTTGAACAAGTATTTCAAATCTAAAATTGTGAGAACCAGCAAGCTAGCACGGCAAAAGATGGAAGAAATCTCTGGGAATGTTCACGAAAAACTTGGAGGCATTTCCATCATACAATCTTATACACGGGAGAAGGCAGAGGAAAAGCACTTCTTTCAGGATAACCGGGAATATTTACTCTATCAGTTGAGACATATACAGCATAACGCTACGGCACAATCTGTAATTGGCTTTTTAACTTCCATTGCGCCGATTCTTGTGGTCTGGTTTGGGGCAATACAGGTCATCTATGGTCGCCTTACGGTTGGCGAGTTGACGGCATTTTATGCCTACCTGGGTATGTTTTACAACCCCTTGAACCGACTCACTGAACTTAATGTCCTTTTAGCCAACTCTCAATCAGCGATGGAAAGAATTTTTGAGGTATTTAACACTTCTTCAGAGATTGTGGATTGTCCAGACGCTAAGGAACTCGGGCCTATCAGGGGAGATATCAAATTCTTAAATGTCTATTTTGCCTATGAAATGTCAAAAACTGTCCTGAAGGATATCAATTTACACATACCGGCTGGTAGCACGGTGGCATTGGTAGGGCCAAGTGGCGCTGGTAAGTCTACTTTCGTCAAGCTCATTCCAAGGTTTTATGATATATCAGAAGGAAGGATTAGTATCGATGGCTGGGATATCAGGGATTTTAAGCTTAGTTGGTTGAGAAGACACATTGCTGCCGTGCCCCAGGAGCCCATTTTGTTTTCAGGTACGGTTTATGAGAATATCCTGTTTGGCAAACCTAATGCTTCTGAGGAAGAAGTCCAGTCGGCAATTATTTCTGCCAATGCTCATGACTTTATTTGCAGACTGCCGAAGGGTCATCAAACGGAAATTGGAGAAGGGGGGATGAAACTTTCAGGAGGGCAGAGGCAGCGTATTGCGCTGGCGCGGGCCTTTTTAAAAAATGCGCCTATTTTAATTTTAGATGAAGCGACCTCCTCTTTGGATTCTAAAGCTGAAAACCTGATCCAGGAGGCATTGAAGAGATTAATGAAAGGACGTACGACCGTAATCATTGCTCACCGGCTTTCTACGATTCAATCAGCAGATATGATTGTGGTCTTTCATAACGGAGAGATTGTGGAGAAAGGTAATCATCAAGAATTGCTGCAACATTCATGTGGTCTTTACCGGGAACTGTATGAGGAACAATTCGATAAGAAATTTGCAATGACTATTGAATAACTGAGAGTTTTTGGGTTTTTTTGCTATGGGTATCATCATAGAAGTTGACCATCGCGAAAGAGATGTTGGGATTATAGAGGCACTCCGGGCTCACGAGGATATTGTTGTAGAAGAAAAGTGTCTGTCCATTGGTGATTATCTGATCAATAAACGCATTGCTGTTGAACGAAAGACGACAAAAGACTTTGTCCTGTCCATTATTGACGGACGGTTGTTTTCCCAAGCGTCCCGTTTAAAAAGGTATGCAGAAATACAGTTTATGGTAATAGAAGGAGTAGGTTTATTTCATACTGGTTGCCAAATTGATCCACAAGCCATCAAGGGGGCGATCGTCTCATTATCTATTTCTTGGCAAATACCCTTGATCTTTTCAAAGACTCCACAGGGTACAGCAGAAATATTGATAATAGCAGGGATTCATGATGTCAAATACGGGAATGATACTTTAAAGAGGATGGGTAGAAAACCCAAGCGTTTGCAAACAAGAAAGTTATATCTACTCCAGGGATTGCCGGGTATTGGGCCAAGGATGGCAAAAAGGATGTTAGAATATTTTGGGAGCGTAGAAAAGGTCTTTGCTGCCGACGAGCAGGAACTTACACACGTGGAAGGTATAGGGAAAAAGAAGGCAGCAAAAATTCGTGCAATTATTGCCTAAGACTGTTTTTGATTGTTGCGATCTTCAAGGTAGGGGTGGTTACCTTACTGGTTATAAAATTGTTTTTGCACATGACTTGCTATATTTTGATTGCAAAAATAATGGAGTAGATGTATAAAAATCATGCATTGTTCTATTTTGGAATCATAATAATTACGTGAAATGCAGAAATAAGTTTCGTATGACATTCTCGTGGTTTTATTTTATTGTTCCGATTCCATTTAGAATCTGATTATACCCTTGAAATTCCTAGAATTCATATGTTAAACGTATTAAATATGACAAATGAGATAATAACGAAAAGACTCCTGGTTATTTCTTTGGGTGGTAAAAAGGCAGAATACGCTTTTTTCCAGAAGTACTTTACACATGATGGGTATAGTGTTGCTTTCGTTAACGATGAAGATAGTTTTCACGCATTACTGGAGGGTAAGCATGGTTTTGATGTAATTTTATTAGATGCAGAGCACGAACCGGAGAAATCGATCGCTGCTGTTCAAAGTATGAAAAGGCTTTATCCTCAGTTGGTAGTAATTCACATAACAAAGGACGGCAGTACCGATACTGCCGTAGAAATGAGGATGTCAGGTCTGGGTTTTTACGATCGTGTAACAAAGCCAATTCGTTGGGAAAGTCTGAACGCGGTAGTAAAAAGGGCATTTCAAAAAAGCGATACCGACCGTATGGTAAAGAGACAGGAACTGGAGCGAGAGACCATCCTCAATATAAACCATTTGGTGCTCTCTCACATGAATTATAAAGATTTTTGTAATGCGTTATGTCTCGAACTGAGAAAGATCATAAACTTTGATTATTTTAGTTTGGTATCAAGGATTGAACCTTCGGGTGAATATTATACCTATTTGCTGGACTTGGGGAAAGATATACATAATCTCAATAGAAGCAATGAGCTGAAAACTATTTTGGAAAAGTTCCTTTACCATGAGGTATCAAGATCGAATAGGATTATTGTAAGGAATGACTTGTATAAAAATGGGAGTGATGATGAAAAAAACCTATTGAATAGTGGTATTACATCATACATGGTTTATCCGCTCTTTATTAATAATGCCCTGGTTGGTTGTATAAATATTCTCAGTAAAAATTGTACCTACTTTACCGAAGCCCATAGCAATCTTATAGGTCAGGTGTCGGCACAAATTACCGTTACCTTGATGAATGCTATGCTCTTAGACAGTCTTACCGCCTCGGAAGAAAAATACAGGGACTTGGTTGAAAATGCGCCGGAGATTATTTTTAAGTTGGATAGTTACGGAAGGTTTCTGCATGTAAATAAAATGGGATTAGAAATGCTTGGATATAGTGTAAAGGAAATGACCTCTATGTATTTATTTGATCTTGTTGCTGACGACAATGGGACTATTATTAAGAAACAGTATGATACCTCCGTTAACTCACGGAGGGATAATAATTTAGTCATGACTTTATTAACAAAGGACGGTAAACGATTAGATGCGGAAATAATGTGTTCAATTCAATATGATACAATTTTAAATGATTATATGGTCAGGGCATTTGTTCGTGATGTGACAGATCGAAGGACATTAGAAAAAAGAATATTTGAATATCAGGAACGGTTAAAAGGTCTGTTAAAAGAAAAAACGCTGAAGTTGAGCGAGACTGAAAAAGAAATGTATAATCAACGGAAATTCCTCGATGCCTTGATACAAAACACGAAGGTATATGTGGTTACGATAACTTCTAAGGGAGAAATTGTGTTTGCGAATCGCGCTATAGAGAAGCGGTTTGGTTATACATTAGCAGAGGTGTTTGGAAAATCAGTAATTGATGTTTTTATTCCACAAGATAAACTAGAAGAATTATTTGATGACATACAGATGCTCTTGAGTGGTAAGAAGGGAGAACAGATCGAAATTCCTTTTATTTCTCGGGATCATCAGATTCGTGATATTTTATGGATTGTAACATATTTTAAGGATGAGTGGAATACTATTTCGAACATTAATTTATTTGGTTATGACGTTACAGAGCAGAAGATATTGAAAGAACAACTTATTCAGGCTGAAAAGATGAGTAGCGTTGGGACGATGATTTCTGGGGTTGCTCATGAACTGAATAATCCCCTGTCAATTATTATGAATTTCAGTGAACTTATGTTGATGTGTGATAATCTGTCAAAAAGTGCTGCGAATCGATTAAGGCATATTATTGATGCGTCCCAGCGTTGTACACGTATTGTGGAAAATCTGCTTACATTTGCAACAAAACGAAAGACCGTTAGGAAGGGGCAGTACATTTGTATTAACGACGTCCTAAAGGATGCACTCGAATTGAAAATCAATGACCTCCGAGTCAGTAATATCGAG
This sequence comes from Candidatus Brocadia sp., assembly GCA_030837935.1. Taxonomy (GTDB): domain Bacteria; phylum Planctomycetota; class Brocadiia; order Brocadiales; family Brocadiaceae; genus Brocadia. Next base: position 7,411 of record JAUQXU010000190.1, on the reverse strand, counting down.
GTAGAACAATCGCTTTCTCAAATCATGCCTAAGACAATGGCCGATCGTGTGCAACTCATGCAAGTCTTTATTAACCTCATTAATAATGCCCAGGATTCCATGCATGTTGCGCATGGTAGGGGAGTGCTAACTCTTCGTACATACCAAAAAGATGATAAAATTGTCGTTGAATTTGAGGACAATGGGCCTGGTATCCAGGAGCAGGAAAAGTTGTTTACCCCTTTTTATACAACAAAAGAGGTGGGGAAGGGGACAGGGTTAGGCTTGGCGGTAAGCTATGGCATTATAAAAGAACATGGTGGAATGATAGTCGGTAAAAATTGTCAGAGAGGAGCCCTCTTTACGGTCACACTTCCCATCAAAGCACAGACAATAAAAGAGATTAAATATTCTGTCAAAAGAGAGTATGACTTAAGAGGGTTACGTTTATTACTCGTAGAAGATGAGGCTGGGATTGCAGAATCGTGCAATGAATTGTTGACGGCAAAAGGTTGCCGTGTAACATCCGTATCCAGTACCAGAGATGCGATGCAGGCTGTTCAGGCAGATCAGTTTGATATCGTAATTATGGATTTGAAAATGCCTGGAGAAATAACTGGGATCCAGTTTTACGAATGGATGTTGAGTTATATGCCCGTCATCAAAGAAAAAGTAATTTTAATGACAGGAGATACCCTTTCTCCTGAATATAGGATATTTATAGAAAAGAGCAAAGTTCCTGTTATTACAAAGCCGTTCCGATTTAATGCCTTCCTTGAAAGAATAGGCATAACGGCAAAAAAGGCAGGGTTGATTGAGGTGTGATATTTTGTCATAATGCTTACGTATTTAACTCCTAATTGTTCCCTTAAGAAGGGTGTTTTTTGTATTTTCGTTAAAAATATATTTTATGATATGTTAAATCCCGTTTTCAGCAAGGCTTTGCGATATACTTTAATTTTGTTCAGGTTTTTGAACTATTCCGACGTGTTCAGTTAGGAGTTACATAAGCATTTGCAATATTTAAGATTTGGATAAGCATATCTTTGCCTTTTTAAACTCTTTTTAGTATCTTCTTGTGTTGACTCGTTGACTCCATATTTTTTTTACAATTCCATCGTCGTCTTCATCGTAGATTTCTCCCACGACTTCTTCTAAGATATCTTCCAATGTTACGATACCGATAGTTTTGGTATTTTGACGTACTATAGCCATATGAATACGATTTCCCTGGAAATTCTTAAGTATCTTCAGAATGGATTCGTTATCGTCCACAAAATAAGGTTTTACGGAACAGGTTGTTTAGAGAAAATTCTGTTTTGGTGTTCATCATAGCTACAAATTCTTTCGTGTGAAGAATACCGATTATTTGTGGTTCAGCTTCATCGAGTAAGACGGGAAGTCTCGTGTGACCACAGTCAATGATGATCTTTAAAATTTCTTCCTTATTCATAGAATTACGAATCGTAACTACTTTTGAAAAGGGGAGCATAACTTCCGATGCTTTTTTGAAACGCAGCGCAAATAAATTCAAAATGTAATCTCTGTGAAAAGGGTGTAGTGATTTAAGAGACAGTTCTGAAACTCCTTCCTCCGAAGAGGGGACATGACGAATACCTATCACAGAAAGGAATTTTACCGTTGAATACTCGAGGACATGGACAATAGGAGTAGCGACCTTTGTCAAAAACGTTAAAAAATGGCTAGAGGCTAAAGAGACTTCTTCCGGGTGACGGATTGCAATGGCTTTAGGTACCAGTTCTCCAATTACAACAGTAAAAAAACTAAACGGGATGACAAAAAGTGCGATTCCGAAAATTTCGGCAGTTGTACCGGAAACTCCTAAATGTTTACTGAGATATGGAAGCATTGATTTCTTTACTTCGACCCCACCAACTGCTGCAGATAATGTTCCAATCAAGGTAATAACTATTTGTATAACAGCAAAAGTTCTTTCTGGATGTGTCCTTAGTCTAATAAATTTTTTAGCTGCAATGTTACCTTTGGACGCCATGCCTCGTAAAAATGGCACATTGGTAGAGGCGAAGGCCATTTCAATACAGGAAAATAAGCTATTAATTAGAAGCAATATAGTTACTATTATCCATTCCATAGGTTTGTCAATAGTATATAATATATATGTCTAATTCAATGATGGAATGTAAAAAAGATTAAAATTTTTTTAGAATATACCGATATATTAAAACGGAACATTGGATAGTGGTTCATCCTCGGATAGGGATGTTTATCCGTATTTATTTTGTTGTAAGTAAATAGGTCTATTTCTGCAGAAAAGTTCTTTGCCGCAAAGTAAATAATCAGCTTATACAGGTACCTCTGAAGAAATAAGTTGACTGACCTTATAATACAATTTATTATTTAAAAAGATGAATTAATTTAATTTAATCTTTTAGGAGATTTAAAATGACAATAGAACATGTTTCCAATACTTCCCCACATGGTAAAGTTATTAATTCAAGCCATGTTGAGGGAGATCAATCACATATAAAAATGAAAAAAGAAGAACGTTCTGTGTATGAAAAAATTGATTCAGTCGATATCTCCAAAGAAGCGCGGAACCTTGAACAGACAATTGCAAATATGAAGACTCGTATGGATGAGATGTCGGATGTTAGAGTTGCAAAAATGGAGGAAGTTAGAGCAAAATTACGAGATGGTTTCTATGACAGGCCGGAGGTGATTGAACAGGTAGCCGAAAAGGTCATAGATGCTTTTACTGTAAAAAAGTAGAGTGCTAATTTATGTTTGATAACAAGGCAATAGATATTCCAAAAGCACGTAAACGGTTTATAGGGGTTAAGTTTGATTGTTGTCAAGTATACACAAGGATTTATGCTAACAACGATGAAACCGCTTACGAGGGTAGATGTCCAAAATGCTTGAGAAAAGTATGTATTAAAATACATAAGAAGGGTGTGAATTGTAAATTTTTTTCAGCATTTTAATATTGTACTTTATTTGAAATAATTGGGCGGCCATGAAAACTTTAGAGCCTGTCAGTTTGTATGGTGTTGAAATACAAATTAACAGGCTTTTTTGTTTTTAAAGACCTTCTTGAATAAAAAATTATGGTAGAGATACTTATACACTGGAAAATATGCCGTCAATTGCTGACAGTATTAGTTGCCTTTTTAGTTGTTAATGTGAGCGCTATTTACGGAAATGGCCAAAAAACGACGGTCGTTATTTTTCCTTTTAAATACAATTGCGATTCAAATATTCTCATTCGGGGAATTGAGGATGTAATGCAGAGCGAATTAATTCGTTCTGGGTATTTTACAGTGACAGAGCAAGAGCGTACCTATGAGTTTGTGAGAGAGGCCGTGCTTTATAATTTTATTAAAATTGATAATGTTGACGTAGAAGCTGTACTGCCTAAGGCAAACGTTGTTGATTTGTTTGCAAAGATTGACCAGAAGATAATCATTCAAATTGCAGAAAAGGTGAAAGCAGATTTTGCAATTAAAGGGACTCTTAACCAGTTTGGTCATAGATTTCATGTCGATATAGAAGTTATTCATGTAAAAGCAAAGAAGACGTTAAGCGCTTTGGTAGGTGAAAGTGAATCTGAGGAGAAAATTCCAGAGCTGACGGAACAACTTTCGGATCAGATTGTAAACGTTTGTAAGGGTGTAAATGTACAAAGGGAAATTGGCTATATACAAAACAGTTATCAACAGGGAGTTTTGACCTATGAAGAAATGACGGATAGATTAAAAAATATTGCTTCTGAGATGCCGAAGTCGCTTCCAATTCATTGTGCCTTATTTTCACACTATTTGGGACGTCAGGAAATGAGGGATAGCTTGATAGAAGAAGGCGAGGAGATAATAAAATTGTTTGCTGGCGATGAAGAAGGTGTCAGGTATTTGTCCTCGTTGGGGATAGACCCTTTTTATGAAATGGCGAATGTCTATCGTGATACGGGGAGGTTGAATAATGCAATAGATGTTTATAATCGGGCAATCATGTTCTATCCCATGAATCATATAAAATACTATAAAGAACTGGGGGTATTATATAAAATAGAAGGCAAAGGTGAATTGGCTATTCGCGCATTTAAACAGGTATTGCGTCTGAATCAAGCCGACTATGAGACACGATTGAATCTCGCCTCTATATATGAAATTAACGATGATTTATCAGGTGCTATTGAGCAATATCAGCTCTGCCTGAAATACGCTAAGAATATAGATGAGAGTTCGAGGGTAAAAGCGTTGATTGAGCGCTTGCAGTCTAAAAGAGGCGTTAAAGAGAAATAAACGAGCTGGAATATTGTTTGCTATTTTAACAATAAAACTCATATACTAACTAAACTTGTTGAATTATTCAACAAGTTGTGGTAGCCTTTCAGGTGTTTGGTTAAAAAATAAACAGTAATTTAAAATATCAGGCAGATTGTTTTCGGTAAAAAGGGGGGGAATAAATGTCGTCGAGGGCAATAATTCTTATTGTGGACGATGAAGAAACAATTCGGTTTTCAATAAAAGAGTTTCTGGGGGGGCAAGGGTACGAGGTGATCGTTGCGGAAACTTGCGAACAGGCATTGGAAAAGATAAATGAATTCTTGCCAGACTTAGTATTGATGGATTTAAGGTTGCCTAATATGGGTGGTATAGAACTCCTTGAAAAAGTAAAAACAAAAGACCCTAATGCTTTGATAATTGTTATGACAGGATTTGGTAGTGTTGACACTGCGGTAGAGGCTATGAAGATTGGTGCGTATGATTACTTGGAAAAGCCTTTCAAGACTGAGCACTTAAAATTAGTTATTGAAAAGGCCCTGGGTACTCAGGCATTAAGGAGAGAAGTACTTGAATTACGAGCACAGCAGTGGACTTTTGCTGATGAACCGGGTGGCACAATTATTGGGAATAGCCAGCAGATGAAAGAGGTTTATAGCCTTATTAAACAGGTGGCAAAAAGTCCGTCAACTACAGTGTTAATACAAGGAGAAAGTGGGACAGGAAAGGAGCTTGTTGCTAGGGCAATTCATCATTTAAGCTCACGGAAAAGTGGCCGTTTTGTTGATATCAATTGTGCAGCTTTGACAGAGAGTCTTCTTGAAGCAGAATTATTTGGATATGAAAAGGGCTCTTTTACTGGAGCAACCACAACTGGTAAGCCTGGTTTGTTTGAAGTGGCAGATAAAGGTACTATTTTTTTGGATGAAATAGGAGAGATGGGTGTTACTTTACAAGCGAAGCTTTTAAGAATCTTACAGGAAAGGCAATTTAAGCGAGTGGGTGGAATTAATGATATCAAAATCGACGTTAGAGTCATTGCGTCAACCAACCGAAATTTAGAAGAAGAGGTGGAATCGGGTAATTTTAGAAAAGATCTTTATTATAGATTGAAGGTATTGCCAATCTATGTTCCTCCATTGAGAGAGAGAAAAGACGATATCGCACTTTTAGTAAAACATTTTATTCATAAGTATAATAGTGAATTTAACAAGAATATTTATCACATACCGCCAGAGACGGAAAGATTACTTTTGGAATACCCATGGCCTGGAAATATTCGCGAGTTGAAGAATGTAATAGAGCGAGCTGTTTTGATTGCGAGCAACGGTATATTGCATGCAGAATTAGGTGTTACCCTTAATTCAAGAAAGAAAGTTACCATAAATGAGAATGATATGAATGACATGAGTGTTAGCGGAGAAAACAATGGGGAAATGAACATCCGTTCATTAGCTAATATTGAAAAACAACATATTCAGAGAGTTCTCAACGAGACTTCATGGCGGAGGACTGAGGCAGCTAAGATATTAGGTATTAACAGAACAACGTTATATAATAAGATAAAAGAATATGGTATTAGTCCTTTATAATGGGATGATTTAAATAACGACACTTAGGCGTTTATATTGAAAATTATGGGAAATGTCTACGTTTGTTGTCTTTGTACTCTTAATGATATAAAATAAACATGAGGAAGAAAATTTTATTAGTGGATGACGAAGAAACACTACGATGGGCTTTACACGAAGCCCTATCGGAGGAAGGTTACGACGTAGAGAATACCAACGATGGTGTTAAAGCTTTGGAATTTGCCAGGAAAGCCAATTACGATTTGGTGATTAGTGATTTGAGAATGCCCACAATGGGTGGATTACAATTAATTTCCGAGATAAAAAAAATACGGCCAAATGCTAAGTCTATTATTATTACTGCTTATGGTTCAATAGAGACAGTTATCGAGGCCATGCACATCGGTACATCAGATTTTGTGACAAAACCATTTAAAATTGAACATATAAAAAATATTATTCATAGAGTATTGAACGAATCTTCGATGTCAAATAATAATGTTGGAGATGCAAAGAATAACGAAGAATTTAAAGCCTTGGAAGCTAATCCATACAGAGAAACGAAGACATGTTTTCTTGCAAAGGATACGACAGGAACTGCAAACCATATATTTTACGACCTTATTAGATTGGGGAACTTAAGTGTGTTTCTATTTGGAAGCGTCCCAAATGAGGTGAGACAGGATAATTTGGCTGTTATGGTTAAGACGATTTTTCGCTATATCTATATGACGGAAACGGGTAAAAATCCCGCTTCTTTGTTGAGAGACATTAATCGGTATCTTTGTAAGAATATTTTACAACGTTTTCCTGTTACATTTTTTTGTGCTGTTTTAGATAAACAAAGACAAATTCTTTGTTACTCATTATATGGGGAAGAACTTACAAGTCTTTTAAGCATGCCTAACAAAGAAGTGTGGGTGTTAGAATCACACCCTTGTTCATTAAACATGTTTCCGGGGACAACGATCAGAGAAAATACGGTATCTTTTATGCCCGGTAGTAAATTAGTATTGATACAGAGTAGCTCGCTGTTAAAGGCTCTTGAAAACGGGAAAATTCGTGTTGACAAGGTAAAAGATGTGATCTCTGATGTGAATAGAGACGATTGCGAGGACATAGCAAAAAGTATTAAATTTCAGATAGAAAGGTGGGTGGAAGTACCTGTTAAAGAAAAAGATTTTGCTGTGATGGTTTCAAATCTTACGTGTGAGACGGATGATGCATGGGAGGAGGTAATATCCCTTGTAACGCCGATTAATAATTATGGGAAGATTTTAGAACAATTTGATAAAAAGTTATCGTCTGTTGTAGTAGATAATTCCAAGCGACATCAAATTGTTACATCTATCAATGAGGCTGTTTTGAATACGGTATCTTTTGCATATAACAAAGATGAAAAAGGGGAGATATTGTTAAAATTTTTAAAATTGGGAGACGAAATTATTATAGAGATATATGATCAGGGGTGTGGATTTGACGTACGGAATTATAAAAAACCAGACGTAATGTTTTATAAAGACTTGACAAATAAAGCTGGTCGAGGGATATTTCTTATGAGGCATTTGATGGATAGGGTAATGATACAATCATCCA
>JAUQXU010000189.1 GCA_030837935.1 Candidatus Brocadia sp. | reverse complement strand
ATGTAAAGGATCGAGAATAAAGGTGAGCATTGAAAAATACCTTCAGCATGGTATTAATCTGGCTGGGCAAGGGATGTTACGTCAGGCCTTATTGATTTTCGAAAAGATTCTTGATTCCCATCCCGAAGAGCCTCGTGCACTTTTTAATGCTGCAGTCGTGTTCGACTTGCTCGGACAACGAAACCATGCATTAGATTTATTACATCGCAGTATGAATGCTGACCCCTTTTTCGCCAATCCCCATTATTATCTGGGGCGATTGCATCTGCAAAATGGGTGCTATAATAAAGCCTATCAGGCATTTCGTGACACAATTGCCCGTGATGTGGAATTCAGTGCCGCTTACGAGGGAATAGAGGTCGCATTATCTTCAATGGGCCACTCTGTCGTGGCAGACAAGGCAGACATTGTATTTTATACTGGCGGTTATCCATTTCATGGCGGGACAATGGAAGAAAGAGGGCTTGGAGGAAGTGAAAGTGCCCTCATTTATATGGCACGTGCCTTGGCTGCAAACGGGACTCGGGTTCGCGTCTTTTGTAATTGTGACAGACCAGGTGTCTACGACGGCGTGCGTTACGACGACCTAGTAGACTTCTATATATACCGCAAACTGTGTAAGTTTCCAGTGCTTGTTTCATCGCGTTCGATGAGGCCATTCAAGATAGCTCTAGAGCCACAGACGCGTATCCTCTGGATCCACGATGATATCAACGCAGCCTTCTTAGAAGGTGAAAATCCAACACACCTGCCCATTGATCGTATCTTTGCCATTAGTCGCTGGCAGCGCGATGAATGGTCACGCCACTTTTGTATTCCTACCGAAAGGTTCTTCTTAACACGCAATGGTGTAGATTTGTCGATGTTCAAGTCAGGTAAAAAAAGAAATCGTTATCGCCTTATTTATGTTAGCCGTCCCAGTCGCGGGTTGGATGTACTGTTGGGTTTGTTTCCATGCATTCGACAAAGAGTTCCCGATGCTGAATTGCATGTCTATACATATCAATTGCCTGGCGATAAATTAGACGAACAGATTTGTCAGCAAGCACAACAGCCTGGTGTGTTCATGCGAGGGAGTTTAACCAAGGTGGTACTTGCTGAGGAGATGTCTCTTGCCCGCCTTATGGTATATCCGAGTACTTTTCGTGAAACATCATGCATTGCTGCCATAGAATCACAGGCAGCCGGAACGCCAGTCGTTGCCAGTGCACTGGCCGCTTTACCGGAAACTGTGATTGATGATTACAGTGGTTGTCTTATTCCTGGGAACCCTCATACGGTGGAGTTTGGACATCGCTTTATCGAAACCGTAGTTACTCTCATGAACGATGATGAATCATGGCAGAGATTAAGTAATGGCGCCCGCCGTCGTGCGGAGTTACTTTACGATTGGAACAACATTGCGAAAGACTGGTTGAATAAATTATGCAGACTAGTGGATAAAAGAAATGTGAGTAATGAAGTTTCAAGTTTTACTTGATAGAATACTTAAAGGTCTTTTAAGATAGTTGAGTGTTGATAGTTTTCCTTTATTAATAAGTGTTGTTCACTATATTTTTTGAAATATTTTATTAGTTCAATGGTTTCTTTCGTGGGTATCTGCCTAATTACATTGTCTGTATTTTTATTTTTTACTATGGTAATGACAATATTTAAATCCTTTTCTACAGACATGGTAACTTTTGTTTCCAAAAGGGATGGCCTGGTGGGAGGAGACATTTCTAACCATATAGTATGATTATTCGTGGTATCCGCTCTCGTAACTGACCGATCATTTTGAACTTCAGGCAGGGTGCTGCTAATTGTATTTTTGATCGGTAAATCTTTGTTCCTGTATGGATTATGAGCGTTATATATATTGAAATTATTAATGTTGTGGGTTTCCATACATCCGTACCTTTAAATTAGGATAACCTTTCGATTGTTAATATATTCTGGCTAGTACGAATTAAAGCCTTTTAACGAATAATTTTTAATACTGCTTTTGGTAATTTGCAACTTTTATTCATGTTATCGGATAGGCGAGCAAAAGAGTTACAAGAAGCCCTAGTATTGACTTTATAGCGTACATGGTTGCGGTATCTCTGATTTAATGTTATCTTGCGCCTGAACCCAGGTTTCTCGCAATTCTTTTAAAATCTTTAAGGTAACATCAAAATTGCCACGTTTAACCTCCCGCATGCAGTATTCATATAATCTAAATAAGGAATTGGCGATTTCCGCATAATCGAAGTTGAGTGAATCTATTAATTCGGTAAGGACTGCGCTTGCTTTATGCTCATCTTTCCGATTACAAGCAGTTATTCCTGCATCATAAGCTTTGATTAATAGTTGAAGTGGATTTAACGTCATAATCTCTTGTTCTAGATAGGCATTGCTCATTTTCCTCGTAGCGATCATAAGTTTCTGGCTCCCTTTAAGAAGTTAAAGAAATATATACTTATTTTATCCACAAATATCAACGAATGAGGGTGTGTCACAAAGCTCTTTTTTTAGAGTATTCACAAAATGCTTACCCTCCTGATTCTTTTCTATATTCAATGTAATGTCTTCAACACGTTGTCTAATTAAGGATATAATCTCTTTATCAAGAAGAACTGTACTGTCTAATAGTTTTTGAATTCGATGAATCAGTTTATTTATTTGGGTTTTACAGTTATTGGTATCGGCAAAATTGTAATATGTTTTAATAGAATGGTAATATTTAATTGAAGAGGCAATCTTGTCTATTAGTAAACCTCTTTCCTTCATTTTCTTTCCTAAAATATTTTCCTCGTAATTCATCGATAACGCGCTTTTAATCTCATGTGAATAGTAAAGAAGTGTTGTATGATCTTCTAATAATATTGCAAGAATATTTATTATTTTCTCGATGTCCATTATAAGAAGTTCCGAATGATAAAGATTATAAAAAATAGGTAATGAAATTGGTTTATTATTTTATAGTATTTCTCTCGCGTATCTCATAATATTATACGCCGGCAAAAGAGTTCACAAGTGTTGTAATCTGATTGCCTTGAAGTACAGCGTTATTTAATAAGTCTTGCATTTTATACAATTGCTGACGATACTGGTTTTCTCTTATTTTTAAACGTATTTCCATGCGGGTGATTCTAGCGTCAAGATTACTTACCTGCTTACTGATAATGTTTTTGGTTTCATCAATAATGGCATTTTTCGTAGAGGAAGCATTTTCCACAAAAGGTTTAATGAGATTTGCTATTTTATTAGCGATACCGTTTGTTGAATCAAACAGATTTTGAACTGCCTTAGCACTGGAAGTAATGGCGCTGGTAAATTTAGATGTATCTGACAAATTAGCTTTCAGACTGCTATTGACGGTAATACCAATTTTGTTGAGATAGTCAGGGTCTCCTGCAGAAAGGCCAGTTACTTGTTCCGTTAGTGTTTTTAATAATTGGCTTCTTAGGCTTGTAAAAGCTACATTGCCTGCAAGGATTCCTCTTGTTTTTGCATTTGTATCGACGCCAGACTTGGTTTTTATGAAATCGTTTACTGCATTGAATTTATCAAGAAAGGTGGTAATATTTGATTGAATGGCACTCGTGTCCTGGTTTATCGTTACCGTTGTATATGTGGTATCTGTGTAGCTTGTGACATTTGTATTTTTGAGGGAATAAGTGGTTCCATTTATCGTAAAGATGTTTGTACTCTTGGTTATTTGGTTAGCTGTATCAGTGCTGTTTATTGTAAGCAATGCATCAGTGCCGTTAGTTTGTGTTGCCCCAGCCAAATTCAATGTACTCAAAAGATTGCCACTCACATCCGCTACGGTAATTGTATCCGTACTTCCCGTATTTTTTGATTTGATAATGACCTTGTCGAGAGAATTGTCATAGAAAGCAGTTACGTTGGCTGTAGAACTATTTATTCTGGAAAGAACGGTATCAAGTGTATCTGTTGTTGTGTTATATGTGATAGTTATACCATTAATATTAAAACTGCCAGACGTCGTATTTGTTAATGTTGTATCAAAATTTGCCTTAGATAATATCACATCGCTTTGAATTCCAGTACTACCATTGCCAGTGTACGTACCGGAGGTTATTTTTGCCTGCGCGAAAAACGGATTTGTGCCTGTTTCTGATATAACTAGATCTGTCCCTGTACTCTTTTGTTCAATATAAAACTTATCTTCAATCTTGTCGTAGTAGATATTTGCATTTGCCGTTACATCACTATTAACCGCGTCCATAAATGCCTGTACTGTACTGTAATCAGACAAAGTAAAAGTCTGTCCATTGATAGTTGTTGTTCCGTCTGGGGCATTTGCAAATCCAGAGTTAGCAAAACTTTTTGTTGTATCAATGATACCAGTACCCGGAGCTACTTTTGTGGTGCTTTTAGCAGTGGATTTGGTTATTAATTCACCAGTGCTCTGTATAGAGGCGCCAGTAGCTAACTGCTTGACACGGATTTGAAAGGTACCCACAGCTGCACTGGTGCCTGCAGATGCGGTTACCTTTGCTTCGTCGCTTGAACTCGAGGTTCTGGAATTATATATGGAACTTGTGCTCGTGTCACCTAAATCCTTTGCTGCGGTCAGGAGGTCTGAAAGTCTTGTTTTTAAATCACTATAGGTATTTAAACTGGTATTAAGGTTGACCTTTTGAGCGTTCATCGTTGCAATCGGTCTTCGCTCTAATGCCATGAATTGATTAACCAGTAAGTTAAGATTGGAGTTAGCGCTAAATGCAGACGTTATAGATGTTGATATGGCCATGGTATGAAACTCCTGAGATAACAATTCTCATAATGCATAAAATAACTGTTGAACTAACTCAGCGGGTCACAACAAAAGAAACGTATGTATACTATTACGATAAATATATTGTTATTTGTTGAGTAAATTCAATAATCATTTGCCTGAATAAATACTGGGGATGGGTTTTGTTCTCCATCCCCAGTATAAAAACTACTTTATCTGAAGAGACTTAGTATGGACTGAGGCCCTGAATTTGCTTGGGCAAGCATTGAACTTGCTGTCTGTTGTAATATCTGCAGCTTTGTTGCATTTAACTGTTCATATGCCATGTCAGCATCTTCAATTCGACTCCTTGCTGCCTCCGTATTTGTCTTGGCTACCGTCAAGCTTGTTTCCTGATAGGTCAACCTGTTTACCACAGACCCAATATAACTCAATGCTTCTGATACATCAGCAATAGCGTTATCAATCCTACCCATTAATGCCTGGGCTGATGCTGATGAACCTATTAACGAACCTGCAAGGGTATTACCACTGAGACGCGTAGCACCGCTTGAGGCATCGAGTCTTAACTGTGTGGCATGATAGCCTGTGTTGCCACTCTCTAAGCTTACATTACCCGTCTTCAGTAAGTTAAACTGTAATAAATCGTTTGTAGAACTGTTTCCTGCACCAATCTGGAACTTAAATAGCACACCACCGGCAGTAGCGTTGCTCGAACCAGTACCGTTGAAGATTGATTTAGAGTTCCATGTGGCCTGTGTGACTTCAAGGTTAATTTGTGTTGCCAACGCAGCAAGTTCTGATTTAATGGCGGTACGTTCTGCTGTGCCGAGGGAATCATCTGCTGCCTGTGTGGCCTTTGTCTTCATCTGGGTCAGAATATCAACGATATTATTCATATGGCCTTCCGCAACTGACACAAGATTTTTAGCTGATCCAATGTTGCTCAATGCCTGGCCGAGACCTTCCGCACGGGCATTAAATTTTTTGGCAATGGTATAACCAGCCGCATCATCACCTGTCGTATTGATCCTCTTGCCTGTAGCCAACCTTAACTGAGAAACGGATAAACGTCCTTGAATATCATCCAATGACCTCAGCGCATTTAATGCATTGATATTAGTGTTAATTCTTGTACCCATACCTGAACCTCCTTGTTAACGTGTTTTTCTCGGAGTCCATAACGAGAAGAAACTAGTTTATTTTATCTAAAATACAGTGATTCTGAGACTGACCAGTCAAGTCTTTAAACGTTTTTACGGTACCTGACGCAATTATCGGAAGGAGTTTAAAGAAGTTTAATCAATTTTTCAAAAATACTGTATAAAAGGGGTTAAGGATGGTTTTCCGATTTTATTGTATATTTCTTCAAATAAGTTGTATACAGATTGCACTATCTCTCAATTTAACTTATCCGATTCTCTAATCTTTTGTTTAAAGCAGTAATGTTTTGTAAGACGTAGCTAGAGGTACGGTCTAATTTAAGTGCCGCATGAAACCCAATGAGGGCAGATTCCAGCTTACCCAATCTAGCGTAACAAATAGCAATGTTACTGATAACAGTTATATCATCGGGAGAGTTTTTAAGGTGTCTTTCTAATAGTTCAATGGCCATATTGTATTCTTCTATTTCTATGCAAAGATTGCCAAGGTAGTAATATACGCTACTATTTGGAGGGGGTGATTCTAGCATGTTGTGGATAAATTTAATGACACTTTTCTTATCGCCATTTTTGTATTTTAACCTTTCAATTAGGCATTTGAGTCCGAGATGATCCGGATTGGAAGACATTATTGCCTTTAAAGCATCTTCTGCCTCTTTAAGCTGATTTGTTTGGATTAATAGGTTTATTAACGATATGTATGCATGCATGTTTTTGTTGTTTTTTTGTAGTAATTGTTTAAGGGTATCGATGGCTTCATGGGGTTTCTTCTGTATAGTTTGTATCTTTCCTCGCAAAAGACATAGAGAATCGTTAGTAATACCCAGTTTTATGGCAATAGTAACTATATTTTCTGCTTCAGCCAAACGATTATGAGCGGTATAAAGTTGAGCAAGGTTTGAGTAATACAAGGGTTCTTTATTATTTAATTCGATCGCCTTTTTATAAGCCATCTCAGCCTCTTTGATAAGTCCCAAGCCCTCGTAACATACACCAATATTGTCATACGCCCTGTGTTCGTAATAATAAGAATCAACAATAGACAGATTAAATGAGGGTTGTCTGGTTTCTCTATCTTTTATAATAAGGTATTTCTTAAAATAATGTAAGGCATCATTGAATGCCTCTTTTTTCAACAATATTTCTCCCATAACGAATAGAATATCGAGTGAATCTGGATGTTCCTTAATTGCATCGCTACAGGTTTCTTCAGCCATGTCCAGTTGGTTTGTATTTACAAAGGCATATACGAGGTCAATGTATATTCTTTGCCTGTGGTTTTTAGAGTCAAAGTCTGTTTGCGATGCAGATAGGCTTAATCCCTTTTCTCCTAATTCAATGACCTTATCAAAATTATATTCATTTCTGTAGTTTCGAATAAGATTTGTTATAACAAAAATATTGTTAGGATTTTCTGCAAGTTGACGCCTTAGTAGATCTCCTGTCCTTTTATATTTGTTTTGCATTTCTTGTTCGGATAAATTATATCCATAATGATAGAATTTGATTTCAGATTGGAATGCCTTACCTTCGAAAATAAGTTGATTGTGCACAATTCCCGCGTAATGGGCCTTTCCCCTGCGAAATACTCTTGTGTAATAGTGTTTTGATCTTCCGCCAGGGAGTTCGCTGTATATGGCGACAAATATGGCATTATATGAGTCATCGGTTAGTAATTTGTGTAAAAGGGGGATGTCCGCTTGTTCAAGTGCCTCATCTGCATCGATTTGTAGCACCCAATCACAACTTGCATAGCTCAGGGAATGATTTCGTGCTTCACTAAAACTGTTCTTCCATGGATGATGGTATACTTTTGCACCAGAAGATTGAGCAATCTCGACTGTCCTATCTGTAGAACCAGTATCAACAATGATAATTTCATCCACAGCATTTTTAATGCTTTCTAAGCATTGGAATAAAAATTTCTCTTCGTTTTTAACGATCATACAGGCGGAAAGCGTAGGTCTGACGTTGTTTGATGCAGTGAGATGGTTTGTGATTGTCATTGTGTGCCAACCTCGTTAATTAAGGTATAAATATTTACAGATATACGGGTATTTTATATATTTCATATCTCGATAGCTTGTGCTTGTTTGTGTTAAGAATGAAATACATTTCTGTAATCAAGAATAAACTTATTCATATGCGTTAATTTTTTAAGATAGCAAGATTATGTAGCGCACAATTACAGTTAGGGTCTAATTTAAGAGCTGTCTGAAATCCGAATATGGCGGATTCCAGTTTGCCTAGTTTGGCGTAACAAGTAGCAATACTTGCAATGACCATTGCTTCAATACCTTGGGAAGTGGTGAGATATCTTTCTAACACTTCAATGGCTGTAGCGTATTCCTCCATTTCGATGCAGAGATCCCCTAGATCGAGATACAATCTCTTGTCTGACGGAATGGATGTTAATATGCTCTGGATAAAATTAAGAGCGCTCTCTTTATTTCCACATTTATAATGAATTTTTTCTGTAAGACATTTGAGTTTCAGGTCGTCTGGGTAAAAAGAAATTATTTCTGTTAATACTTTTTTTGCCTTTTCCAGTTGATTGTCCTGTATTAATAGGTTTATCAAATAGGTGTGTGCAGTTGTATTTTTATTATCCATCTGTATAGATTGGTGAAAAGCATTGATAGCGTCGTTGGTATTTCCTTGTGTGATAAACATTTTCCCCAATAATAGGTATGTCAAATGATCAGCAATACCAGATTTTATAACGGTATAAGTTAAATCTTGTGCCTCTTGTAACCGATTCTGAGAAATATATAAATTAACGAGATTCGAATAATAGAGGGGTTCTTTATTGTTTCGTTCAATAGCTTTCTTATAAGCTACTTCTGCCTCATGTATAAGTCCAAGATGTTTGTAACAGTCACCAATATTGTTATAGGTACTAGGTTCATAATAATAAAAATCAGCAGACAGCACATTAAAAGAAGGCTCTTTATTTTCCTTTTCCTTTAAAATCAGATATTTTTTAAAATAATATAATGCATCGTTGAAAGCACTCTTTTTCAGCATTATTTCGCCAAGGACAATTAAAATATCGAAGGAGTCAGGTTTTTCCTTCAGTGTTTCTTTACAGACTTCTTCAGCTCTATCTGCTTGATTTGTATTTAATAAGGCGTGTGCAAGATCAATTGATATTCTTTGCCTTTGATTTTTAGAAACAAGGTCTGTCTGTGATACGGATATGTTTAATCCCTTTTCTCCCAATTCAATAACCTTGTCAAAGTTATGTTCATTTCTGTAATTGCGAATTAGGTTCGCCATAGTAAAGATATTGTTGGGATTTTCTGCGAGTTGCTGCCTTAGCAAAGCCCCTGTTCTTTTATATTTTCTTTCCATATCGCGATCGGATAAATTGTATCCATAGTGATAAAACCTTATCTCAGATTCAAGTGCTTTACCCTCAAATATAAGCTGATTGTGTACAATTCCCTCGAAATGAGCTTTTCCTCTGCGGAAAATTCTTTGAAAGTAGTGTTTTGCCTGCCCTCCTGGGAGTTCACTATATATGGCAACAAAAATGGCATTGTGTGAGTCGGTAGTTATCAATTTATGTAAAAGGGGGATATCAGCCTGTTCAAGCGCTTCGTCTGCATCGATTTGTAGAATCCAATCGCATGCAGCATAGCTCAAAGAGTGATTTCGTGCCTCACTAAAACTGTTCTTCCACGGATGCCTGTATACTTTTGCGTCAAAAGATTGCGCAATATCAACCGTTCTGTCAGTTGAACCGGTATCGACAATAATAATCTCATCCACAGCATTTTTAATACTTCGCAAACACTGGGCGAGAAATTTCTCTTCATTTTTCACAATCATACAGGCAGAAAGTGTTGTCCTGCCATTCTTTTGTATTGCGGGATGTTCACTCATTGGTAATTTTTATTTTAATATCATTATAAATTGAATTTACAACGGATTGTTTTCCCTACGAAATCGACCTTCGTGTGATTCGCTTCCAGCTCTTACAGATCTGTATCCTAGCAATGCTGCTTCCAGATGACCTGACTTTTCATACAACCAGGCAAGCTTTAATAAGATACTTTTATTTTCGGGGTGTTTCTTTAAATATTCCTCGAGATATGGTGTGGCCTTTTCATAGACTTTTTGGTGTATATATAACTCTCCTAGTCTCAAAAGTACTTCATCATCTGCAATACCTTCAGAAATGGCTTTCAAAAGGATATTAGTAGCGTTATTATAGCTTTCAATACTTGAATAATAAGACGCAAGGTTCCTGTAGGCAGTAAGATATTTAGGGTTGCAAGATATGGCCTTTTGTAAATGATTTATTGATGTCTCCCACTGCCCCAAATTTCCAAAGCAATAACCCATTCCATTATGTGCTGCATAATCATATCCGAGGGTATCGATCATCAGGGAATTTGTGTCCATATTCTTAAGATACCATTCTCGTAGTGATAGAAAGCGTTTAAAATAATCGATTGCTCTTTTATAACTGCCTTCTTTCAGATAGGTACAGGCAAGGGTAAAAGTAATATCGACATTTTCAGATGTTATTCCTGATTCTTTTAATATTGACAAGGTGGTATCGCATAATTCCCTTGCTCTTACGAAGTCTTCTTGGTGGAGGTAACAATGTGCTGTTTCATAAGTAATCATTGCGTAGTGCTGGGTGTTATCATTCCTTCCTGTATTTTTTGAGCATGGATTAAGTGTTATTATCTTAAGTGCTTCCTCTCCTGCATTGATACCATCTTGAAAGAGCCCTTGTGAACGATAATTTCTTATGAGATTAAACCATGCGAAACTATTAGATTTGTTTTGCTCAATTTGTTTTTTGAGTAAGCGAGTAGTCCGTTCCCACTTTATCTGCATTCTTTTCTCGTCGAGGTTATATCCATGATGATAAAGTCGTATTTCTGTTGGCAATCTTTCACCTTCCGTAATGATTTGTTCGTGAATAATATCTTTGTAGAATCCCTTGCCACGTCGGAAAATTCGTGTATTATAAAATTTATGGACGTTGTCCTTTATAGTACTATGGATTGCCACAATAATTCCATTATATCGAGGATTATTTATAGCAGATTGTAACTTTGGAATGTCCGCTTGTTCTAGTTCTTCATCAGCATCTATCTGGAGGATCCAATCTCCCGATGCATAACTCAGAGAATGATTTCTTGCCTCGCTGAAACTGTCATTCCAAGGGTGGTGATAGATCTTCGCCCCAAAATTATTTGCAATAGTTATCGTATGGTCGGTAGATCCCGTATCAACGATAATCACTTCATCGGCTACATTTTTAATACTGTTTAAACAGTTTGGAAGAAGTTCCTCTTCATTTTTTACAATCATACAGGCCGAAATTCTTTGCTTCTGCAGGTTATTCATCTTACCTTTACTTATTCTTATTTATTATGAGCCACGTATGTTAAAATTTGTTGTTTCTGTCTAAAAGGCAAAATTTAAAGCAAATGCTATACCTCAATTGATTTACGTTGGATCAGAAATAATAAATTATAAGTATTTGCGTTTTCAATATTTGCGTTGAAGGAAATATGAGTTTACTATTTGACAAATTCATTAATGTATAACTTTGTATAAAACATGATTCATTTTTGTACATTTTGATTTGTTGGATTTTACTTAGCAAACAACCATTTGGTGATAATCCAACCTTATATGTTATGGTTTGCCTCTTTACAGGATGGAATGTTACACACATATTTCCGATATGAAGTGTAAAGATGGGGAAGAGCTAAAAGACGCGTTCTAAATTACTAAGCTGTTACCATTTGGTCAGTTACTTTTACCATATGAGCACACCAGACACAGTACTGAAAATCCTTCAATTGGGCTACCTTTGTTTCGCTATCTGGCTCAGGAAAGAGGAACACTTCGTCTTGTAAGACAAAGTCAGGCAAGAGGATTAAAATCTGCTGTTTGCTGAAGATTCTATGGGCGTTGAAGGATAGTCCTGGCGTGTGGCTCACTGGAATGCTGAACAGAAAATGTCCACCAGGTTTGATTACCCGCGAGACCTCTTTGAATGCATTGACGCTTCCTTGGGTATCCAAATTGTCCCCATAGCGTCCCAGTCCGACATGTTCAATTACACTCATGCTGCTCAGAAGTTCAACGGTACGTTTTTTAAATGGTAATTCCGTAATGGAAGCACGTATGCAGGTAAGACCACGCAGTGAGACAGGCAGAGGTCTCACGTCAACACTGATAGTGGGGACGAATTGGGAGATGACTCCGACAAGCAATGCAGTGGATCCTGCATCTACAATGTATTTAGGATGTATTTCAAATATTTTGCGTGCAACCCATGTATCTTGATAGAAGTAATATTTGTCAAAGGAGGTATTATCAGTTTTGTCGTCAAGGCAAGGCCACAGGCTGATCCGATTCTCATGTGTTGGCATACTTAGGTATCGGGTAAGGTCTTCAAGGTAAAAAGAAAAACGAGGGTGGTGTAGAAGCGGAGACCTGCTTTGCCGCAGATATTTGTGATATTCGTTCATAGCTATTG
This sequence comes from Candidatus Brocadia sp., assembly GCA_030837935.1. Taxonomy (GTDB): domain Bacteria; phylum Planctomycetota; class Brocadiia; order Brocadiales; family Brocadiaceae; genus Brocadia. The sequence goes on along the minus strand of JAUQXU010000189.1, from coordinate 1,488 downwards.
TCAACTCACAATCTCTCATTATTTACCTCACCTCCGATTCTCTGCATAAATAATTACTGATCATATTTGTGGCGGTATCTTTATTTTGAATTAGTTTATGTTTAATGAGGGTGACAATACGTTGAGCTGCATGTCCATCACCGAATGGATTTGGAATGTGAGCCATTCGAGTATATTCTTTTGTATTTTCTAGCAAGCGAGTTGTTTCTGTAATAATAGACTCGGGATGTGTACCCACTAACTTTGCGCTTCCTGCCCTTACGGCCTCAGGACGTTCCGTTACCTCGCGGAGTATCAGGACAGGTTTATTTATGGAAGGGGCTTCTTCCTGAATACCGCCAGAGTCGGTTAAAATAATATAGGCTCGTTTCATTAAGTGAACGAAAGATATGTATTCTAATGGTTCAAGGAGTATGATGTTTGAAACATTTCCTAGGATGGGATACACAACATTCCTGACGTTTGGATTAAGATGGACAGGGTATACAAAAGTAATATCTGGGTATTTATGAGCTAACGTTAGGATTGCATCACAGATATTGCTGAATGGTTTCCCAAAGTTTTCTCGTCGGTGGGCGGTGATTAATACCATTCTACCCTTAATGTCGTTGAGCAAATCATTGTCAAATTTGAAATCTCGTGCTGCAACATCCAGTAAGGCATCTATAACAGTATTGCCTGTTACATAAATAGAGTCTTCACGCACTCCTTCGTTTAATAAATTTGTTTTTGAATCATGAGTTGGAGTAAAGTGGAGATGCGCCATGATGCTGGTAAGACATCGATTTATTTCTTCCGGGAAAGGGTGGTGCTTATTATGTGATCGTAATCCTGCCTCTACGTGTCCCACGGGAATGCGTTGGTAATATGCGGCCAGTGAGGCTGCAAAAACAGTAGTTGTGTCACCCTGTACCAAAACCAGATCCGGTTGCTCTTTTTCATAAATTGCCTCTATGCTTTTTAATACTTTGCACGTTATATCGGATAGCCCTTGATTTTTACCCATGATGTTCAAATCGTGATCTGGTTCTATTGCGAAGACATTCAGAACGCTATCGAGCATCTGACGGTGTTGTGCGGTAACAGTAACGATACTTTTTATGACGCCTGGATATTGCTGTAGTTCTTTAATTACCGGTGCAAGTTTAATAGCCTCGGGGCGCGTGCCAAAAACGCTCATTATTTTAATCATGACTTTTATGCTTGTCTCCGTCTTTGACTTGTCTCTGAGGTAAAGTCTGAAAGACCAACGCAGGTAAAAATGGTTTTAAATCGAATAACCCAGGTATGATCTTGCAGACATCTTCTCCTTCCCGATGCTCCAATTTTGAGGGCAATGTCTGGATGTGTTGTGTAATAGTATAATTTTGAAAGTAATTCCATTTCATTCCGATAGCAGTCGATCTCTTCCCCTATGATAAAATAATTTTCCAGTTCTTGATTATAGGTTGTCAAATAGAGTCCTCCCATCAAAGGAACCTCGAAATC
>JAUQXU010000188.1 GCA_030837935.1 Candidatus Brocadia sp. | reverse complement strand
CTCTTTGAAATGCAAAATCTGGAAGTGGTTTATACAAAAAACGCTCCCGGTTGTTTCTTCAATGGAATTTAACAGCGTTACCAGCATTTCTGGTGTGTATTTCTTCCTATAGTACCCAAGAAATTTATCAGATTTAAAGATGCCGAATGTCCTATTTTCGCGAACACAAAGTCTCGATGCCTTTTTGGCGTCTTTTTTCTGTATACGCACCGTTAACTCTTTGATTCGCCAGGCTAATTTTTTGCATCGAATAAAATCACCGTTTGTATAAGACAGGAGAAATCTGATTCGGTCGGTGTTAGTAATGCCTTTTTCCCGATTCAATTTAGCCAGATACCATACCCGCAGCTTGTCCTTAAGCCCTGTTATTTGTATTGAAACCATTTCAAAATCAATCAGGATTAGCTTTTTGCTTCCCGTTTCGTCACTATATACTAAAAAATTATCCAACGAAAATGCATCCTGTCTAATACCTGATTCATGAACATTCTTTGCAAGTTCTCCAAATTTCTTTAAGATATCCCTTCTCTCTTTAAGAACCATACCGCCCATCAAGTATTCTCTCATCGAGCAACTGTCTTTGATCTTTCTTATTATTAAATAAGACTCCTTCGTAAAAATGTATTTTTGTTCCCCGCAAGCAACAGGCACCTCTACCGGAATACCTCTTATTGCAGCCTGGTAGGTTGTGTAAAATTCATTATATCCCCTCGTGCGCTTGAAGAGTTGTTTAATCTTTTGAGATAGATGCGGGTAGTTGTATACCTTAACAAGGTAAGTCTCTTTTCCATTTTCATGGGTAATTTCAAATTCACCCATTTTCTTATACCGATGTCTTCTTAAGAGTGGATTTGTTAATAAAGCATCACTGGTAGTCCCTTTTATCTGTTCAAGAAATGGAATGAAAAAGGAATGATGAGTGCAGACAATCCAACGGACACGCCCAATCCTTTTTGATATATACCCTTCGAATGTAAAGGGTTTTGATAAAGAAAAGGGAGAAGTAATTAAGCTCAGTAAACGAGAAAGGAACTGCATCTGGAAAATGTTAGTGTAGATTATAAATTTTAATTTTGAAGCTTTTTCGTTTCATTATTTTGCCCCCGCTCCCATAGCTTTACATATTTTGCAAAAACGTAGAAAGCACTCGAAATCGCAATAATAAATCCAGGCAAACCGTCTAAGAAACCCATCTTTATGATGTATATTCTCATAAATTTACAGAGTGGTCTAAAAATTAATTGGAACAGACTAAACCTTTTACCACGTTCGGTCACGTCAGCAAAGATATTTGAATAGCTGTCGATTGTCCTTAATTGATGAGAAAAGTTTTCGTAGGTAAAATGGTAAATTTCACATTTCAAGTACCTGGTTTTCCCATTTACAAAAACCCTGTCATGAGGATTTGTACCCTGAAATTGTCCAAATCCCTTTCTCAAGAGTCGCAGTTGGTAATTAGGATACCAATCCCCGTGATAAATCCAGCGATTGAGATAAAAAGTACATCGGGGAAAAAGAAATCCCACGGTATCTCCGGGATTACGAATGGCCTCCTGAATCTCCAGAATAAGTCCCGGCGATAGCCTTTCATCGGCATCCAGAGAAAGAATCCAGTCATTCTTTGCCAAACCAATGGCGTAGTTTTTTTGGTCGATATGTCCCGGCCATGCACGTTGATATACCCGCTCGGTATATTCCCTGCAAATATTTACTGTCCTATCTGTGCTGAACGAATCCACCACAACAATCTCATCTACCCACTTTACACTCTCAAGGCAATCACGGATGCGGGATTCTTCGTTAAATGTGATAATACAGGCAGATATGGGAAGTTTTTGATTCATTACACATTATCTATTTTTTTGTGTTTCGAATGAACTAACCAGAAACTGGAAATTAATTTTTGGAATGATCGGTTCGATAATAAATCAATACGATTATTTTGTCAGGCAGGGTTGGATATTCCAGAGTTAAATCCGGTGTCTACTCTTCATGCTCCTCTTGTGTACTTTCTTCCACTATTTTTTCTTCATCCGGCTCTCCCTTTAAAACTTCCTCTTCATGACCCTCTTCAACCTTTATTTCTTCTGGAACAACCCGTGCAACGGAAACCAGTTTATCTCCTTCTTCTATAGAAAAGAGCGTGACCCCTTGTGTATTCCTTCCGATGGCGCGAATGGTATTCACTGGTGTACGTATAACCTGTCCCCGTGCGGTAATCATGATCAGTTCGTCTTCGTCTCTCACATCAATCAGCGCCACGACCTTTCCGTTCCTGTCAGTGGTTTTAATATTAATAACGCCTTGTCCACCCCGATGGTGAACAGGATATTCTCCGAAATCAGTACGTTTTCCAAACCCATTTTCACAAACAGTCAACAGGGATGCATGCTCATCCACAATCACGATATCCCTGACCTTGTCATTCTCCTTGAGTGTGATCCCTTTCACCCCGTGAGTTGCACGTCCCATGGTTCTGACATCTTCTTCAGAGAAACGCATGGCCTTTCCCTGTTCGGTGCCAAGGATGATGTCTTGTTTGCCGTTTGTTAATTTAACGCCAATCAGCTTGTCTCCCTCATCCAGATTGATGGCAATAATGCCACCCTTTTTGGGATTGCCATAGGCGTTTAACACAGTCTTTTTAATAATTCCGTTACTGGTCGCCATAACCAGCTGGCGTTCGTCAAAATCTCTCACAGGAATAAGAGATGTTACATTTTCACCTTCCTTTAATTCCAGCAAGTTGATGAGCGCCCTTCCCTTGGCCGTCCTGGCCATTTGCGGAACATCGTAAACCTTGAGCCAGTAAACTCGCCCCTGATCCGTAAAAAACAGGATATAATCATGAGTCGATGCAACAAACAAATGCTCTATGAAATCCCCTTCTTTCATGTCAGCGCCGGCGACACCCTTTCCCCCGCGATGCTGTTTCCGGTAGGATGTAAGTGGTAACCGCTTGATATACCCCTCGTGACTGATAATGACTGCAACACTTTCCTCTGCAATGAGGTCTTCTATATTCAAATCAGTAACAGCGCCGACAATCTCTGTGCGTCGTTTATCGCCAAAGCGCTCTTTAACTTCCTCGACATCCTTTTTGATAATGTCCAGCACCAACTTTTCATTGGCCAGAATAGCTTGATATCCTTTAATATCGGCGCATAACTTTTTATACTCTTCCTCGATCTTCCCTTGTTCAAGTCCTGTCAATCTTTGGAGTTTCATGTCCAGGATGGCATTGGCTTGAAGCTCTGAAAGGGAAAATTTACTCATGAGTCCCTGCCGTGCACTTTCAACCGAATCGGAGGTCTTGATCAATTGGATGACTTCATCAATATTTTGGAGTGCGATCCTCAACCCTTCCAGGATATGTGCCCTGGCTTGCGCCTTCTCCAGCAAATATTTCGTTCTCCGTATGATAACAACCTTTCGATGCTCGATATAGCAAACCAGCATCTGCTTCAGGTTGAGTGTTTCTGGCCGGTTGTTAATCAATGCAATCATGATGATACTGAAACTATCCTGGAGTTTTGTGTGTTTGTAAAGCTGGTTCAAAACAACTTCCTCGTCCTCCCCTTTCTTCAAATCAATAACCAGGCGACTCCCTTCCCGGTCACTTTCGTTGCGGATATCTGAAATGCCTTTCAGCTGGTCTTCCCGCACCAAATCAGCAATTCGTTCCAGGATGTTGTCTCTGTTGAGCTGATAGGGTATCTCGGTCACAACAATGCTCTTTTTCCCGTTCTTAGCCGTTTCTATGTGTGCCCGCGCCCGTACCGTAATCGTCCCGCGTCCTGTTCGATAGCCCGCCTTGATCCCTTCGGTACCGCATATTAACGCCCCCGTGGGAAAATCAGGCCCCTTCACAATCTTCATTAATTCATCAATAGTGATCTCGCAATTATCGATAACCGCAACGATTCCATCACAAATCTCATTCACATTATGTGGCGGAATACTCGTGGCCATACCGACCGCAATCCCCGAACAGCCGTTGCACAGTAAATTGGGAAATTTCGAGGGCAGGACAACCGGTTCTGTCCGTGTATCGTCATAATTGGGCACATAATCAACGGTTTCCCTTTCCAAATCTTCCATAATGATCATCGTGGCTTCCGTCATGCGGGCTTCCGTGTAACGCATTGCAGCGGGCGGATCTCCATCGATGGAACCGAAGTTTCCCTGGCCTTGTACCAGCGGATATCGGTAATTAAAATCCTGCGCCATACGAACGAGAGTGGGATAAACCACCTGCTCACCATGGGGATGGTAATTACCGGTTGTGTCACCTGCAATCTTGGCACATTTTCTAAATTTAGAACGTGGGCCAAGGCCAAGGTCATTCATGGCAACCAGGATGCGTCGCTGTGATGGTTTCAGGCCATCCCTTACGTCGGGAAGTGCACGGCTCATGATAACACTCATGGCGTAGCTCAGGTACGAATCCTTCATCTCTTCTTCAATAAATAATTCTTTTATATGTTCTCTTCTTTCAACCATGGAGAATTACCTCGGTAACAAAAGGATTATTTTTCTTTTCTTCCGCAATCGTTGTCGACGGGCCATGACCAGGATACACAATCGTTCGTTCGTCCAGCACAAATAAACGTTCCTTAACGGAACGAATAAGCCTTTCCTGGCTGCAACCTGGAAAATCTGTCCGGCCAATACTTTCTTTAAAAAGGGTGTCTCCTGAAAACAGCACCGGTGGTTTTCCATTTTCTGTGCTTTTGCTGTATAAACATATCCCGCCCGGTGTATGTCCGGGGGTGTGAATAACTTCAAAGGTGTATCGACCGACGGCAACCATATCACCATCCTTCAGTAATCGGTCTGCCAAAGGTGACCGTACCGTTGTGCCTCCATAAAAAGCAGCGAGTATGGAAAGGTTTTTTGCTGGATACGGGAGCATATCCTGATCTTCTTCGTGCACACAGATTTGAATGTCAGGAAAAGCCGATTTAATCTCGGCGTTGGCGCCGATGTGGTCGCCATGTCCGTGGGTAATTACAATGATTTTCGGAAGCAGATGCCTGTATTTTAAAAAATCGATGATGACTCTTGCATCTGCACCCGGATCAACAACCATCGCCTCGGAGGTGTCCTTATCAACAACAATATAACAACATACCTGCAAAGGCCCTACGTTTATCTTTTGTATCATCATATTCTACTTTGACCGCAAGTAATTTTCAATCATCTCTTTCAACTCAGAGGAACCTTTGTTATCCCACAGCCCAATAATTTTTCGCTCTCGTTCCGCGTTTTCTACGGCATCTGAGGCGTGCGCTGCGTTCTTCATAATATCCTCTCCGTAAATCCTGCGCACCTTGCCAGGTTCGCCCTTTTTTGAGTCGGTAGGACCAAGAATGTTTCGTATTTTGGAAATGGCATCCGGACCCCGATATAACAGGGCGAGGCAACGGGCAGTGCCTGGTTTTTTCTTATCGGCTGGACTTGTTTTTTCGGGATCCAACCCCGTCATGTACAGAATAATCTTATTAAATTCATGCATGGCATTCATATCTTTCAGTTGTTCTGCCAATTGTTCTGCATGGCCGCTGACGACTGTATGTGGCACTTCAAACGTAAAAACGGATTTAAAACATTCCTTCAACTTTTCAGCAATCTTTTCCGGCTTGGGTTTTAGCTTTTCCCGAAAGATGTTTATTAACGGCCCATAAAATTCCTCGGCCTGAGCTATGCTTATTCTCAAAAGCTTCACTCCGACAATATACAAACCCGTCCTGGAAAACATATCGATGATATTTCCTGGCAATGGACTTTGTTCCTCAAAGGGTTTCAGGATGACTAAGGTTGTTTCGGCCTTCACCCCTTCAGAAAACTTTACGATATCCTCCAAAATTCCCCCGTCGCTTGGTAAATATTCGGCAAACAAGGCCAGCTGTTTGTTGTTCGTGTGAAGGTCTGCTGCGGATACAACGGCCGGTTCAAAATATTCAACCTTGCCATCGGAACTCTCTACAAAATCCCCAAAGCTTCCGCGGATGGTATGTCCCTGGAAACTGGTAATAGGTCCGATCACATCGTCCTTTAACTTCTCGAGGGCGCGGGGGCCTTTAAAGAAAAGTAATACCGTTCGGTTCGTAATTCTAAACTTGTTTACCTTCCGAAAGTTACTATTGATATAATTGGTCATGACCTTTTTCCATTCC
>JAUQXU010000187.1 GCA_030837935.1 Candidatus Brocadia sp. | reverse complement strand
GAAGAAATGGGAATAACCGTTAGCAGGTCGCCTGATTCAATATATTTGTCGTTTTGAATAATCAAGGATGGTCTGACCTTCTTATATTCATGCCCAAAACTTGGATCAAAGTTAACTAACCATATTTGCCCACGTTGAAATTTAGTCATAAATCTTTCAACTTTAAATAATAGTTAATTTCTTCTTCAGAAAGAAAATCTTCGGAAATATCGTGAATAGCGGATAATTCAATTTCATTCTCAGATGCTTCATACTCATTTTCTTCAAAAGTTACAATTACTTTAAAATGCGCATTTTTCTTTTGTGCAATCTCATGAGGACAATGCAGGTGTCCATCTGGTAGCAACTTACTTTCGAAAACCATTTCTTTCATAAACGCTGCCTTTCATTCTGCTGGTAAGAATATAAACGATGTAACTGTTTACACAAATATTTAACTGTTTTGGAGAACTTGAGGGTTCACGTTTGTAACCTGATAGCCATTTACCAGACTACGCTTCTAATTCATAACCACTCAAATATTTATGCCGTTTATCCAGCATAGTCTTTGTTTGAGTGTGCTAATTTTGTGCTAAATTCATCGTAGCTTTTTTCCAGCATTCCGATAGCCTTTGTGAGATGTGCAGGAGTAATATGAGCATAACGCATCGTCATTTTCGTGTCTTTATGCCCCATTAACTCAGCAAGTGTATATATGTCGACACCCGCTTGCCTGTTCCATGACGCAAAGCAATGCCTTAAATCATGAAATCTGAAATCCTCTATTCCCGCACGTGCTAAGGTCTTTTTAAATACTTTGTACACCTTTTTTGGATCGTACGGCTTACCTTCATCGTCACAGAAGACATAAGGGCTGTTCACTTTGTCATTGATTACGCGACTTGCTATTACCTCATAAGCATTATTAGCAATGGGGATTCTCAGATTTTCACCATTCTTGATTTCCTTGCCATCAACCGTTATTTCCCGTGTTAAAAGATTTATCTGAGCCTTCCTCAATTTAACCACATTTTCACGCCTCAGCCCCGTCCATGAAGCCACAATAACAATATCCTTTAACCATGAATCGCAAAACCCCAGGAGATTACGAAACTCTTCATAGGTTAAATGCCTTATGCGCCGATTATCCGCATTTGGTTCCATCTCTATAAGCGGGATTTCTTTTATCCACATCCAACGCTTTTTGGCAAGGTTAAACATCCTTCTGAAAATGGAGAGCTGTTTGTTAATGGTTATTGGTTTTACCCCGTGCCCTTTTCTCATTTGTTTAAAATTATCAATCAATGCCGGGGTTATTTCGTTGAGTTTATACTTACCAAAGAATGCCCTGAGCTGGTTTAAATAACACCTGTTTTTCTGGTAGCCCCTGAGGTATTTGAATTCCTGCGTTTCATATTTTTCCGCAAGCTCTTCAAAGGTTCTTTGATTTCCCTCGTCAACATCAAACCATTTACCCTCCACTATCTGATGTACAACCTTACAGTAAATCTTTTCTGCCAGCTTCTTATCTGTTGTCTCTGTCGATTTTCTTACCTGTTGGCTATTGTAAGTAAACCGCATCCACCAGACCAGACCTCTTTTATAAAGTCCCATGTTCTTCCGCCTCCTTTCCGAGACCTTGACTTGGGCCTGGTTTCCCGTTGGATGGATTATATACATCATCCATAACGGTATCAATACCATTTTTATCACAATACACCTTAATGCATTTCTTGTGTATTTCTCCCCACTCGTTTACCGCTTCTTGAAAGGTTTTTGTGTCTTTTCCTTCATCCCATATCTTGTTCATTCTCTGTTCGAGTTCTTGCGCTTTATTATACATCCTGGGAAACACTATCATTATGTAACTAAACGTATCCTCTCGGTATAGTTGTACAATTTCGTTTACCTTATCCTTAAAAATAGCTTCCATTTCGTTCATTGTCTTCAGATACTCTATGACTATAGCCTTATTCCCTTTTATCTCATTGATTATGGTTGAAGCCTCTTTCTGTGGATCGTCTTTGCCTTCAAACTTTAGCCTAATCTTGTCACCATGAAGAAAGACCTTATACCCCATGTTTTGCAAGGTATTGATACATTTTGGAATGTCGTTCAAATCTCAATCTCCCTCTCTGGAATACTCGTATCCTCTGCTAAATCACCCATTTCAATGGTCGCATGGTCAGGGTCATTATCTGACATGGACTTATGACTTACCATTGCACTACTACTGCAATGGTCATCAATGGTCATGGTATTATTGTTGATCTTGTATCTTTGATATATGTTCTCGATACGGTCATAACTGAATTCATAAGCCCTTTTGCCATCTTTTCTCCCAGCCGACTTATCATAAAGGCTGAGTTGCTTCAATATCTTCCCTACCCATATATGAAATCTCTTTTTTTCTTTTTCTTCCATAGTTGTATAATCTGATTTCAACCTCTCTGCTATGTTGGTTACTGTTAATACGTCTTTTCCTTTGTCCTTTACCATTTCTTTTAATGTCTCAAAGAGTTCTATTTCATATTCAGACAGTTCATTTTGTGTTTCTTGCATGCTTTCAAGGAAAAATCCTTTAATCTCTTTTGTTTCTTCATCTGGCACACCTTCAAACCTTAATATAGTTTCAAGAGGTCTCCAGAGTTCCTTTACCCTATGTGATACGTCCTTTCCTGTATCTTGATATATTTCCTTTACCGCATGCCATCGTGTTAAAAGAAGTCTGTATAACTTATCCCTTAAATCGCCCCATATTGTCAGGTATGCATCAGGATAGGGATATTCCTTTATTGCCCTGAGCATGGTAATTTCAATACACCTATCTTTTAAATCGCTGTCTAGTTCTTTTATGCTTGCAAATGCCTTTGGCCCGAAGGTCTCAAATTCCATAATTCTACGACCCTTGTTTGACATGTTTACAATCCTTCTCTTACCGCCCCCAATGGTGTAACTATCCGAAAGGATGCCTAATATTTCTGTATTCTTTTTATTGCTGAGTTCTTCCGCCTGGTCATTCAAGAATGTTCCCCGTATCCCGTCAATGCTATCCGCAAGGGCTGCAACCGATACACCCTTTACCTTCATGGCATTGAATGACAACCGTTCGAGTAAGTCCAGGAATCTACTCTTACCGCTTTGTTTCTTCCCATAAATGAACAAGAAGGGGAAAGCATGGAAGCATCTATGAAAATACGTTGCTATAATCCACGCCGTTATGATGCCGTAAATAGCTTCTCTTTGAAATTCGATATAGTTTTTTAGGGTTTGTTTTATTTCCTGATAGAGTTCTTTTGGTGGTTCTTTTTTGGTAATAAAGTTTACTATCCTGTTTTTGTCCCATCGGTCATTCACCTTTAAGAGTATCCTGTCTTGTTCATGGAATATGATTGTCCTGTCTTCGTATGGGGAAACATGCTCTTTGTGTATTGATATATCTTTTCCCGATAGAATATAAAAATTCTTATCCTCTACTTGATTGTTCGATATTACCGTTTCCCGGAAGCCTAATGACATAAATGTTTGGTTTACTTCATACGAAGGATGGGCAATAATAATATCATGTTCATTGTCTGTATTATTTGGGTTATTCTTTTCCATAAATTTCCTCGATTGCATGTTTAACGATCCTGTCTATGTCCTGCTTTTTCGTTGCCTTTTTTGTGATCCTTTGGGGTACGACTTTTAAACCGTAGGATGCCTTTACCCATTCCTCTATCTTGTCCATATCAAAACGCCAGAGGCCGTTGAGCTTAAAAGATGGTATTCTCTTTTGATTTACCCATGAATAGAGGGTTGACCGCTTAATTTTAAGAAATTCTGAAACTTCTTTGATGGTTACTATCTTCATGGTGTTTTACCTTATGTCTTGTTATATTTCTTCTTTTTGTTGATTATCTTTGTCTTTAAATAATCTTCGTCCCTGTCGTTTGTCTCTTCCCTGAGATAGTTTTTGGCCTTCTCTAAATATTCGCTGAGTGTTCCCTTGTCAACGCTTTCAAATCCTTCACGGGCTGCAAAGGCCGTTATATAGCCAATGCCATTTTGGAATAACGTCTTATCGCTGGGTATCCTCGATTTATTTACCTCTCTTACTATCCCCGTGAATTTGCCATCATTGAATCTTACCGCCTGAATCTTTTCCCATAGTGGATTTGTCTTCCAGCGTGTCCTATTGAGGGTATTGTCTTTTATTGCGAGCCTTAACCAATCCTGTGTAACATATCGCCAAACATCGTTGGACTTCTCTGTAAGGCTTAAAAATGTGTTTATTTTCATCTGTCCCAACAGTTCCCTTCTCAATTGAAATTCAAGTCTCCATACCCTTTGGAACGTGTCCCACCCTTGCTTTTCCCATATCTCCTTGAGGTAATCCTTATGACTCTTTTCAATCTCAACGGTCTTGTCATAGAGTCTTGCTAAAATATCTCCACCCTGGCCTATTGTCCACCCCGTGAATATATCGCCCTTCCAATATTTATGGATCTTTTGTGCCCGGGTAACCCAGGATACCTTTTCGATGCCTTCCAGTTCTTTATCGGTAACAAAATCAGTAAAGATATCCATTCTGCTGATGGTTTCTTCTTCTATCGTTTCCATGAGCATCAGTACGATTTTTCTTAAATGGATGATTGCGTTATCAAGACCATAACAGGTAAGGAGTTCGCTTGATACCTGTACATAGAGTTGAGGGAGTTTTTGTCTTTTACTTCCCGATATTTGCAGGTGATACCAGTTATCAACCAGGATAAACGAATACCACTTTGTACCCCTGTCTGATACCTCAAAGCAGTGGTCATCAAGCATCATTCTTGCCGATGCCTGTTCCTTTTCATCTTCCGACTGGGCCAGTTTCTTTTTTTTTTCCAGGCGTTCTTTTACCCCTTCTTTAAGCGTACCCTTAAAAGACACATACAAACTATCAATTCCCTTAAATACCTCTTTAAATTCCATATTTACTCCCTTCTAAAAAAGTTCATGTAATTTGGGGGTGCTGTGTTACTAGCCTTCGCACCCCATGAAACCTTTACTATCTTTACCAGTCCCTTGCCGTCATGTATCTAACCTTTATTATTCTGCTAACCCAATACAGGTTTCCTTGCGCCTGCATATTTATGTTAACTGCGTATTTGCCGTCCCTGGGGCAATACGCCTAAGGAATGGCGCAAGCATATTGTTGTGCCAGGATAGGTATTCACACATTTATTAAAATATGCCATATATCTGCTTTTCTTCCGGTACGTTCGCGTTCGTGCTTCGTTGTGCTCCCGCTTACGCTCCGCTCCACTTCGCACGCTCACCATCAGCTTTTAATCCATTGCATCCTTACTATTGCCTTCATTACTTTCATAAACCGATTGCCTTTATTTCTCAATGCCTTTCACTGTTGATATTCAGATGAAATACTTAGATATTTCACGTCCTTACACCTGTCTGGCAAAAAGAAGCCCCTCATTACCCCAATTGATTCCCTTCCCTCTTCGCTTCGTACAAGACACTACGCAAAGAGAGAAGGTTTTAAGCCAATTTCTTCGGCGACCTTTCATTTTCTTCCAGGTCACAGCCTTCTTTCAATTTCTACAAGACAGAAAATAAAAGAAGCTGTGATTCGGAATGGTACATATTTTTTATTACTCAGAAAATAAAAAAGGCCACAGTGTTTATCTGTGGCCTACTATAGGAAAATTTATCTCTTATGTCTTGGACATGAAAAATATTTTTTATGTCCGATTAGTAAAAATCATCTATCATCTTGTTTTCTATTAAACGTTTTACATGCTTTCTAAACGATTCTGGATCATCCTGTACTATTACCCCACAGGATTTTAATAACTCCCATAGTTCCTGATTGTTTAGTTTACAAAGCCCTATTCCCCAAAATGAAATTAAAACACTATTTAACTTTGTGTATTCAATATCATTTTCTAAAGGCGTTTTCTCAATAGCCATTCCTAGTTTCTTAAAAAAACTTGAATCCCCGGCATAGAACGCCTTTCTTATACGCTTGCGTAACCAATCCAAATCAAATAGCGTCTTATCAATTTGTATCGCCTTAAACAGTGATTCGTCATTTCCCTTTTCTGCTTCTTCCAGGAGTTCATCTAACGATTTTTTATGTGTTATGCTTGATACGGTATTAAATACATCCGATAGGCCTATTTTGATTAAGTTTAATCTATCAAGCCTTTTTCTTTTTATAGACTCATCATTTTCCGTATCCCAATATCCTTTAACCATTACTTGGATAATTAAAGTTAAAATGTTCATTCCTACATCGCACAGACATCTTTTAAGGTCTGTTTCGGGCCTTCTATCAAGATAGGATTCCAGTTTTTCTTCTGTCTCAAAGAAACTGAAAAACGTTCTATAATATTCCTTGCTTTCTTTATTTTGTAAGGAGTGTACCATCTTGAATAAATACAATTTCATTTGCTCAAATTTCTTAGCGGTAAAAAACTTTAATACGTACTCAATATCATTACTTGCCCCTAATTTAATAATATCCTTTGTTAGCTTTTTGTTGTATTCATAATCAAACTTAATTCTCGTATGGAAGGAAGGATATCCTTTTTGTTTCAGAAAATTTAATGAGTCATCATCAAGGCACAAGTAACCGGTATTTACTTTAATGTGAGACCTATCAATAAAGTCTAAATATACCTTTATGAGTTCATCAAAGGCAGGGTCGATTTTCTCTTTCCAGCTACTGGTCTCTTTCGTTTGCATATTTCCCAATGTAAGTTAATAAAATCCGTATTTCGCCCAATTCATTCCCTTCCCTCTTAGCTCCAC